>NZ_BAAAPF010000121.1:0-19363 GCF_039531005.1 Streptomyces synnematoformans | reverse complement strand
CCCCGCCCCCCCCGGCGCCGCGGCGGCGCGGGCGGGCGGCGGCCGCGGCGCCGGGATGGCCAGCAGCGCGCGCCGGGCGAAGGCGGTGACGGTCAGCCCGAGCAGCGCGAGCAGCAGCAGGTGCCGGGTGGGGGAGAGGTGGCCCGCGACGAGCGCGCCGAGCCCGGCGCCGAGCATCCCTCCGAGGCTGAAAGCCGCGTGGAAGCTGGGCAGCACCGGCCGCCGCATGGCGGCCACCAGGTCGACGGCCGCGCTGTTCATGGCGACGTTGATGGAGCCGAACGCGGCGCCGAAGACCAGCAGGACCAGGCCGAGCGCGAGGGCGGAGCGGGTCAGCGGCGGCAGCAGCACGCCCGTGCAGAGCAGCACGGCGGTGCCCACGGTGACCGCGTGGGCACCGTAGCGGCGGATGAGCCCGCCGGTGAGCACCATCGTCGCCACCCCGCCCGCGGACACCCCGAGCAGCGCCAGGCCCAGGGCGCTGGGCGAGGCGCCGGTCTGGTCCTTGATGTCGGGGATACGGACGACCCAGCCGGCGAAGACGAAGCCGTCGAGGGCGAAGAAGACGGTCAGGACGATACGGAGCCGGGCGAGCCGGGCCGCCGCCGCGCCGCCGGGCGGGGTGGCGCCGCGGAGTCGCCGGGGGAACGCCGCCCGTATTTTGTTTAGCGTCGGCACAAAGACAGAATAGAAGCGTGACGCCGACTCGTACAAGGCCCGTGCGACCCGAGAGGGGCCGGAGCGCGCTGGGGCCCGCGCTGGAGCTCGTCCACACCGGCCGGGCGCCCACCCGCGCCGTGCTCACCGCCGAGCTGGGGGTGACCCGGGCGACCGCGGGCGCCGTCGCCGCCGAGCTGGCGGCCCTCGGCCTGATCACCGTCGACTCCCGCCCCGCCGCCGCCCCCGGCCACCAGGGCCGGCCCTCGCACGGCCTGTCCGTGAACCCCGACGGCCCCGTCGTGCTGGCCGCGCAGGTGCACGCCGACGGCTTCCGGGCCGCGCTCGTCGGCCTCGGCGGGCACATCGTCGCCACCGCCCCCGGCTGCATGACCGTCCCGGCCGACCCCGCGCACGTCTTGGCCGCCGTCGTCGAGGAGGGCGCCGAACTGCTGCGCGCCACCGGGCGCACGTGCGTCGGCGCGGGACTGGCCGTGCCGTCCGCGGTCGCCGAGCCCGACGGGGAGGCACTCAACCCCCTGCACCTCGCCTGGCCCGCGGGCGCGCCCGTCCGCCGGATCTTCCACGAGTGCCTGACCGGCTCCGGCATCGAGTTCGCCGCCGCCCCGCGGGCGTTCACCGGCAACGACGTCAACCTCGCCGCCCTGGCCGAGCACCGCCACGGCGCCGGCCGCGGCTCCGCGCACCTGCTGTGCGTCGCCACCGGCCACCGCGGCGTCGGCGGGGCGCTCGTGCTCGACGGGCGGCTGCACACCGGCAGCGCCGGCCTCGCGCTGGAGGTCGGCCACCTGACCGTCAACCCCGACGAGGGCCTGCCCTGCCACTGCGGCGGCCGCGGCTGTCTGGACGTCGAGACCGACCCACTGGCGCTGCTGACGGCCGCGGGCCGGGCGCCCGGACCGGAGGTCTCGCTGCTGCAGCAGGCCCGGGAGCTGGTGCGCGACGAGTACGCGGACCCGGCCGTCGCCGCCGCCGTCGCGCTGGTCGTGGACCGCCTCGGCCTCGGCCTCGCCGGCCTGGTCAACATCCTCAACCCGGACCGCATCATCCTGGGCGGGCTGCACCAGGTGCTGCTGGCCGCCGCCCCGGAGCGGCTGCGCGCGGTGGTGGCCGACCGCAGCCTGTGGGGGCGCAGCGGGGGCGTGCCGGTGCTGGAGTGCACGCTGGACCACAACAGCCTGGTCGGCGCCGCCGAACTCGCCTGGCAGCCGGTGCTCGACGACCCCCTCGGCGTCCTGGAGGGGTGAACGCGCGGCGGCCCCGGAGGCGCCGGCGCACGCCACGTCGTACGCACCCGCCACCCCGGTCGCGGACGTCCGCGGGCCGGACCGCCGTCCGGTCCGCGGCGCCCGCGCCGGTGGGGGGTTGCCGCCCGCCCGGCCGGCCGGGTGCCGGGTCCGGCGCGGCCGGGCGGAGCGGCTACGGAACCGCCGCCAGGCTGCGGGGAAGCGAGCGGACCCGATGCCGCACAGTCAACTCGCCACCCGTGCCCACCGGGAGGGCGCACACGCCACGACTGCGGGCGCGCACTTCACACCCCGTGTGAAACGCCCTCGGTTACGCTGGCGGACACCCTGCACGCAGGAGGGCACATGGAGCCCAACACCCTGCTCGACGCGGCACTCGACGAGGCCGGCATCTCCCACGCCGGGCTCGCCGCGCACGTCAACCGGGCCGGTGCCGCCCGCGGTCTGCGGCTGCGGTACGAGCACACCGCCGTCGCCCGCTGGCTCAAGGGCCAGCGGCCGCGCGGCCAGGTGCCCGACCTCATCTGCGAGGTGCTGGCCGAGCGCCTCGACCGCCCGGTCACGCTGGACGACATCGGCTTCGGCTCCGCCGGCGGCACCTCGTCGGCCGCCGCGCCGCTCGCCCGCTTCGTCGAGCGCGCCACCGCCCTGTGGCGCTCCGACGAGCAGCAGCACCCGCACGTCGTCGGCGCCCGCGCGCTCACCGGGACCCCCGCCGTCATCCCGGTGTGGGAGTGGGAGAACCCGCCGGAGGACGGGGACGTCTCCCGCAGCGGACCGGTGCACGTCAGCGAGGCCGACGTCACCACCCTCAGGGCCGCCCGCGCCCACTACGAGCAGATGTACCGCAAGGCCGGCGGCATGGCGACCCGCGCCCGCGTCGTGCGCTTCCTCAACTCCGAGGCGGCGCCGCTGCTCCGCGGGTCGTACGGCGACGAACTGGGCCGGCGGCTGCACCGGGCCACCGGCGGCCTCGTCGCCGTCGCCGGCATCTGCGCGTACGACTCGGACGCCCTCGGGCTGTCGCAGCGCTACTTCCACCAGGCGCTGCGGCTGGCCAAGGCGAGCGGGGACCGCGGCTTCGGCGCGTACGTCATCGCGATGCTCGTCAACCAGTCGCTGTTCCTCCGGGAGTACCGCCAGGCGGTGGCGTTCGCGGAGGCCGCGCTGCGGGCCGCGGACCAGGACGTCAGCCCCGCCCTGGCGGCCGACCTGTACGCGATGCAGGCCAAGGCGTACGCCTTCCTCGGCGACCGCTCGGGCACCCTGGACTGCATCCGCCGCGCCGAGTCCGCCGCCGGACGGATCAGCGCACGCCGGGAGCCGGCCGAGACCGACTACGTCCAGCCGGGTCTGGTCAACGTGCAGGTGGCCGAGGCGCTCTTACGCATCGGGGACCTGCGCGCCGCCCGCGAACAGGCGGCGACCGCCGTGCACCGGCCCGCCCACGACCGGGGGCGGGTGCACCGGCTGGCGATTCTGAGCCACGTCGAACTGCGCCAGGGGGACGCCGAGGAGGCGGCGGAGTCGGCGCTGGAAATGGCACGAGCGGCCAGAGGGATGGAGTCGCAGCGGCTGCGGGACAGGTTGCGCGCGGTCCGTCGCCATCTGACCGAGACCGGCGGAGGGGGGACCGCCGAGGCGGCGGAGCTGATCGACGCAGCGTTGCGCGTTCCGCTCTGAGCGGGGGCCGTCACCGCCACTGGACGGCGACAAGGGGGATGGTACGTGCGATGGAGGAACCTCAGGGAGCACACCGTGTACGAAAACCGCTGGTTCCGCGTCAACCTGGCCGACGTGGAACTCCCGGACGGGCGCCACCTGGACCACTATCTGATCCGCCTGCGACCCGTCGCCGTGGCGACCGCGGTCAACGAGGCGAACGAGGTGCTGCTGCTGTGGCGGCACCGGTTCATCACCGACGTCTACGGATGGGAACTGGCCGCCGGGGTGGTGGAGGACGGGGAGGACCCCGAGGCCGCCGCCGCCCGCGAGATGGAGGAGGAGACCGGCTGGCGGCCCGGCCCGCTCACCCACCTGATGACCGTCGAGCCGTCCAACGGCCTGACGGACGCCCGGCACCTCATGTACTACGCCACGGAGGCGGTGCAGATCGGCGATCCCGAGGACGACTTCGAGTCCGACCGCCGCGAGTGGGTGCCCCTGAAGGGGGTGCCCGACATGGTCGGCCGCGGGGAGGTGCCCGCCGCGAACATGGCGGCGGCGCTGCTCATGCTCCACCACCTGCGCCTCGGCGCCTGACCGGGCCCGCCGGGCCCGCCGGTGGCCGGCCCCGCGACGGGGCCGGCACACCGGCGGCCGGCGGCCCGCGCCGCTCAGCGGCCCAGGGCCTGCCATAACGCCATTGCCATCGCCGCCGCACCGGTCAGCGCGGCGATCGAGGGCAGTGGCCAGCGCGAGTGCTCCAGCGAGGTGACACGTGCCGTGAGCTCGTCGATCTCCCGCTCCATCTGCTGACTACGCTGTGACAGCAGTGCGAGCCGCCCGTCGATGCGGGCGAGGCCCACATCGAGCGAGCGCCGGATCTCGGCGAGCTCGGACACGACCGCACTCGTGTCGGGTTCGGTGGCCACGGTCTGCTCCTTTGTCCCGTCCGTGCCCCGCGTCCGCCCCCCATGGAAGTCCACCGAGGGGGGCGCGCGGGAGCGTGTGGAGGGTGCATATGCACGTGCCTTTCACGCGCCCCGTGTGAATACGTCACGCAGGGTGACGGGTGCGGGTGTGCGGGCCGCGGCCCGCGCCCGGCGGACGGCGGCCGGGAGCACGCGGAGGCCGCCGGAATACTCCGCGGGGAGCAGGCCGGGTGCCGCTGGCCGTACGACGACCCGGACCCCCTCCGAGCGGGAGTCTCAAGGGTGTCAGCACCACAGACCCTCTTGAGGAGTTGAGACCGATGCACACCCTGGCGCACTGGAACGACGACGGCCCCGGCCCCTGGATCCTGCTCTTCCCGCTCATGTGGGCGCTGGTCCTCGGCGGCCTGTTCTTCTTCGTCCGCCGCGTCGTCTGGCGCGGCCGCGGCGCGCCGTGGCAGCGGTTCCGCGGCGGTCCCGGCGGTCCCGGTGGTCCCGGCGGCGCGGGATACGGCGAGCAGTCGCCGATCGCGGTGCTCGGCCGGCGCTTCGCGGCGGGCGAGATCGACGAGGACGAGTACTGGCGCCGGCTGTCCGTGCTGAGCGAGGAGTTCGGGCGCCACACCGACACCAAGGGCGGTGCGGCATGACGCACGCGACCGGCACCGCCTCCGTGATCACCGGCGCGGCCGCCCGCGTCGTCGACGCGGTCAAGGTCTACGGCAGCGGCGACACCGAGGTACGGGCGCTCGACGGCGTCGGTGTCGCCTTCCCGGCCGGGAGGTTCACGGCCATCATGGGCCCCTCGGGGTCCGGGAAGTCCACGCTGATGCACTGCGCCGCCGGCCTGGACACGCTCACCTCCGGCGCCGCCTTCATCGGCGACACCGAGCTGGGCGCGCTCGGCGACAAGCGGCTGACGATGCTGCGCCGGGACCGGATCGGCTTCGTCTTCCAGGCGTTCAACCTGCTCCCGACGCTGACCGTCGCCGAGAACATCACCCTGCCGCTGGACCTGGCCGGCCGCCGC
Source organism: Streptomyces synnematoformans (assembly GCF_039531005.1). Taxonomy (NCBI): domain Bacteria; kingdom Bacillati; phylum Actinomycetota; class Actinomycetes; order Kitasatosporales; family Streptomycetaceae; genus Streptomyces; species Streptomyces synnematoformans. The sequence goes on along the minus strand of NZ_BAAAPF010000121.1, from coordinate 13,814 downwards.
GGCGACCCCGCGTGGACCGACTCGCTGATCGACGTGGTCGGCCTGCGCGACCGGCTGCACCACCGGCCCGCGGAGCTGTCCGGCGGCCAGCAGCAGCGCGTCGCCGTGGCCCGCGCCTTCGCGGGCCGCCCCGACGTGGTCTTCGCCGACGAGCCCACCGGCAACCTCGACTCGCGCTCCGGCGCCGAGGTCCTGGGCCTGCTCGCCGACACCGTGCGCGAGCTGGGCCGCACCGTGGTCATGGTCACCCACGACCCGGTCGCCGCGGCCTACGCCGACGAGGTGGTCTTCCTCGCCGACGGCCGGCTGGTCGACCGCATGGAGGCGCCCACCGCGGACCGCGTACTGGACCGGATGCAGCGCTTCGTGGGCGAGGGCCCCCGCAGCCCCCGCACCGCCCGGTCCCTCAACGACACTGCGGAGAGGAAGAACCCGTCATGAGCGGCACCCGCGCGTCGCTGCGGCTGAGCATGGCCGGGCTGCGCACGCACAAGCGGCGGTTCGCCGGCACGTTCTTCGCCGTGCTCCTCGGCGTCGCGTTCCTCGGCGGCACCCTCGTCATGGGGGACACCCTGAGGTCCAGCTTCGACGCCATGTTCGGCCGCGCCACCGGCGGCACGGACGCGGTGGTGCGCGGCGACGACATGATCACCACCCCCGGCGAGTCGTTCGGCACCCGCCGGTCCGTCCCCACCCGGCTGGCGGACGAGATCGGGAGGATGCCCGGCGTCGCCGCGGCCGAGCCCCGCATCGAGGGCCCCGGGCAACTGCTCGACGAGGACGGCGAGCCGGTGGGCGGCGGGGGCCCTCCGACCCTGGCCGGCAACTGGATCGCCGACAAGGACCTGAACTCGTACCAGATCGCCGAGGGCCGCGCGCCCGAGCGGTCCGGTGAGGCGGTCGTCAACCGGGGCGCCGCGAAGGCCGGCGGCCTGCACATCGGCGACACCACGACCGTGCGCACCCCCGACCCGCTGAAGGTGACGATCGTCGGCATCTCCACCTTCGGCGGCGAGGACGCCATGGGCCAGACCACCTTCACGGCGCTCACCCGGGCCGACGCGGAGAAGCACCTCACCGCCGAGCCCGGCCGGGCCACCAGCATCCAGGTGCGCGCCGGCCCGGGGGAGAGCCAGGAAGAGCTGGTCAAGGCGCTGACCCCGGCGCTGCCCGAGGGCATCGAGGCCGTCACCGGGCAGGAGGTCACCGAGGAGAACCAGGACCAGATCGCCGGCCAGTTCCTCAGCGGCTTCACCGCCGGCCTGCTCGGCTTCGCCGGCGTGGCCATGCTGGTCGCGACGTTCAGCATCTACAACACCTTCGCGATCGTCGTCGCCCAGCGCACCCGCGACAACGCGCTGCTCCGCGCGATCGGCGCCACCCGGCGCCAGATCGTGGGCCAGACGCTCGCCGAGGCCCTGGTCGTCGCCGTGGTCGCCTCGCTCGCCGGCCTCGCCGGCGCGCTGGGGATCGCGGCCGGGCTGCAGGCGTTGTTCCCGGCGGTCGGCTTCCCGTTCCCCGACGGCGACCTGGTGGTCAGCGGGCTGTCGCTCGCCCTGCCGTTCGCCACCGGCGTCCTGGTGTGCCTGGCCTCCGCGCTGGCGCCCGCAATCCGCGCCGGCCGCACCGCGCCGCTGGCGGCGCTGCGCGAGACGGCCGTCGACGGCTCGGGCTCCTCCCGGGTACGGGCCCTGACCGGCGGCCTGCTCATCGCCGCGGGCGCCGGGCTGACGGTCTACGGAGCGGTGCCCGGTGGAGACTCCGCCGACCCGTCGGTGACGCTGACGGTCGCCGGCGCGGTGGTCACCCTCGCCGCGTTCGTGGTGCTGGGCCCGGTGGCGTCCGCGTACGCCGTACGGATCCTCGGCGCCCCGCTGCGCCGCATGAACGGCCGCCTGGCCCGCCGCAACGCGCTGCGCAGCCCCAAGCGCACCGCGGCCACCGCGACCGCGCTGATGATCGGCGTCGCGGTGGTGTCCCTGTTCACCGTCTTCGGCGCCTCGCTGAAGTCCACGATGGACCAGACCGTCTCGCGCGCCTTCGCCGGCGACGTGGCGGTGCGGGTGCCGGCCTTCGGGCCGGAGAGCGGCGCGCTCAGCCCGAAGGTCGCCCCCGCGGTGGCGAAGCTGCCGGAGGTGGAGCACGCGCTCGGCCTCGGCACCGGGGTGGCGCGGGTGGACGGTGACGGGCGGGCGCTGACCGTCACCGACCCGGAGCGGATGGGCGACGTGCTGGACCTCGGCGCGGTCGAGGGCAGCCTGGCGGGCCTGGGCACGACCGGGGTCGCGGTCTCGCAGAGCGAGGCGGACGACCACGGCTGGCAGGTCGGCAGCACCGCCCGCTTCACCTTCACCGACGGCGAGAAGCAGCCCTTCACCGTACGGGCCGTCTACGACCAGGCGGACCTCGCCGGGGACTACGTCCTCACCCGCGAGGCGTGGCAGCCGCACCGGATGCAGGACTCCGACTCGCTGGTCGCGGTCGCGTTCCGGGACGGCGTGTCCGAGGCGGACGGCAAGGCGGCGGTGGAGGGTGTCGCCGAGCGGTACGGCAACCCGGAGGTGCAGACGCGGGACGAGTTCGCCGAGTCCTCGGCGGCCGGCGTCGACATGATGCTGACGCTGGTGTACGCGATGCTGGCGCTCGCCGTGCTCATCGCGCTGCTGGGCATCGCCAACACCCTCACCCTCGCCGTGCACGAGCGGACCCGCGAGCTGGGCCTGCTGCGGGCGGTCGGGCAGACCCGGGCGCAGCTGCGCGCGATGGTCCGCTGGGAGTCGGTGCTGGTGGCCGCCTTCGGCACGGTCGGCGGGCTGACGCTCGGCGCATTCCTCGGCTGGGCCATGACGAAGGCCACGGACTCGTCCGGCGACGGGGTGTTCACCGTGCCGCCGGTCCAGCTGTCGATCGTGGCGCTGGTCGGCATCACGGCCGGCGCGCTGGCGGCCTGGCGCCCATCCCGCCGGGCGGCGCGACTGGACGTGCTGGGCGCGATCGCCACGGAGTGACCCGCGGCCGGCACGGCGGCAGGCGGCTCGTCCGGCTCCTCGCGAGCAGGGCGGGCCGCCCGCACGTCGGCGCCGAGCCGTAGCGGGTGCCCGGCGAACGCGCAGGCGGCCGCCTCGGTCCCGCGGTGCGGGCGCGCCCCCGCGGAGCGGGTCTCGTCAGCCGAAGTCCGCCGCCCCGCCCGCCCGGCCGCGCGCCGCGCGCACAGCTTCGAGGAAGCGGCCGGCCGCCTTCGCGCCCGACTCCTCGCCGCCGGCCCGCTCGCCGGTCAGCGTCAGCACGTACTGCCGGCCGTTGACCGACGCCAGTGCCCGGTCGCCCCGGCCGAACCACGCCCGGCCCGCGCGCACCTCCTGCACCGGGGCACTGTCGATCTGGGTGCCGTAGCTGGTGAGCAACTCCAGCCGGCCGTCCTTTATATGCACCTGTCCCGCCCGGGTGAGCGAGCGCAACCAGCGCCCGATCCGCACCCCGCGAGCCGTGTACTCCGTCTCCGCCACGCCGACCCTCCTCGGCTCCCCCACGGCGCTCCCTCCGGAGCGACGAGCGCGCATGGGCGGCACCGCCGGCTTCCGCCGACGGCACCAGCACTGCTGCCAGTGTGCCCACGACGGGCCGGGGTGGCCAGAGCCGCCGCATATGATCGGGGTGTGACCGCCAGCGCACAGCACCCGCCCGCCGCGCCCGGCGGCGCCCTGCCCACCCTCGACGTCGACCGCAGCGACCCCGGCGCGCGCGCCTGGCTGCAGGAGGCCGTCCGCAGGGTGCAGGCCGACGCGAACCGCACCGCCGACACCCACCTGCTCCGCTTCCCGCTGCCCGAGCGCTGGGGCATCGACCTGTATCTCAAGGACGAGTCCACCCACCCCACCGGCAGCCTCAAGCACCGCCTCGCGCGCTCGCTGTTCCTCTACGGGCTGTGCAACGGCTGGATCCGCCCCGGCAAGCCCGTCATCGAGGCGTCCTCCGGCTCCACCGCCGTCTCCGAGGCGTACTTCGCCGACCTGATCGGCGTGCCCTTCATCGCGGTGATGCCGCGCACCACCAGCCGGGAGAAGACCCGTCTCATCGAGTTCCACGGCGGCACCTGCCATCTGGTGGACGACCCGCGGACGGTGTACGAGGTGTCGGCCCGGCTGGCCGAGGAGACCGGCGGCCACTACATGGACCAGTTCACCTACGCCGAGCGGGCGACGGACTGGCGCGGCAACAACAACATCGCCGAGTCGATCTACCACCAGCTGCGCCGCGAGCGCTACCCCCGGCCCGCGTGGATCGTCGCCACCGCCGGCACCGGCGGCACCTCCGCCACCATCGCCCGCTACGTGCGCTATCTGCAGTACGACACCCGTGTCTGCGTCGCCGACCCGGAGAACTCCTGCTTCTTCGCCGGCTGGGAGAGCGGCGACGCCGACGTCGTCTGCGACAGCGCTTCGCGCATCGAGGGCATCGGCCGGCCGCGGATGGAGCCCAGCTTCCTGCCCGCGACCATCGACCGGATGATGAAGGTGCCCGACGCCGCCAGCGTGGCGGCCGTACGCGCGCTGGAGCGGGCCATCGGGCGCAAGGCCGGCGGCTCGACCGGCACGGGGCTGTGGAGCGCGCTGAAGATCGTCGCGGAGATGGCGGCGTCCGGCAGCACCGGCAGCGTCGTCACGCTGATCTGCGACCCCGGCGACCGCTACCTCGACAAGTACTACTCCGACGACTGGCTCGCCGAGCAGGGCCTCGACATCGGCCCGTACGCCGCGCACCTCGACGGCTTCCTCGCCACGGGCCACTGGGACTGCTGAGCGCCCCGGCGCCCCTGCCCCCGGTCCGGCTCAGCCCTCCGCCGGCTCCTGCGGCTCGCCCGCGACCACGACCTCCGGCAGGTGCTCCGCCATCTCCGCGCGCGCCTCCGCGCGCACCCCGGGGTCCGTGACCAGCGCGTCCACCGAGTCCAGCGAGGCGAAGGAACTCAGGCCCACCGTGCCCCACTTGGTGTGGTCGGCGACGACCACGACCCGCCGCGCCGCCCGCACCAGATGGCGGTTGGTCTCCGCCTCCGCCAGGTTCGGCGTGGAGAGCCCCGCCTGTACCGATATCCCGTGCACCCCGAGGAACAGCACGTCGAAGTGGAGCGTGCGGATCGCCTGGTCGGTCACCGGGCCGACCAGCGAGTCCGACGGCGTCCGCACCCCGCCCGTCAGCACGACCGTCGCGCCGCGCGCACCCGGCTGCTGGGCGGCGTAGAACACGTCGGCGACCCGCACCGAGTTGGTCACCACCGTCAGGTCCGGCACCTCCACCAGGTGCCGCGCCAGCGCGAACGTCGTCGTCCCGCCCGAGAGCGCGATCGCCGCGCCCGGCGCCACCATCTGGGCCGCCGCCCGCGCGATCTCCTCCTTCGCGCCCGTCTCCCGGGAGGACTTGGCCTCGAAGCCCGGCTCGTGCGTGCTCGCCTCGGCCAGCGGCACCGCGCCGCCGTGCACCTTCTCCACGACCCCCTGGCGCGCGAGCGCGTCGAGGTCGCGCCGGATGGTCATGTCCGAGACGTTCAGCCGGCGCGTCAGCTCGTTCACCCGCACCCCGCCGCGGCGCCGGACCTCGTCCAGGATGAGGGACCGGCGCTGCTCCGCGAGCAGGTTCTGGTGGTCGCTCACGCCTTCGCCCTTCGTCCCGGGGTCGCTTGTCCGGGTCATCCTCCCATGCGGGTACGTCCCGGGGTGGCGGGTGTTCGCCCACCGAGGCGACCCCCCGCGTCACGATTCTGCTTCGCCTCCCGCGCGGGAAGCTGCACCGGAGAGCCGATACCGGGATGCTGGTTCCCGGCATCTGACGCATGACGGCACGGGGGGCGAGAGGCATGCAGCCGGAGGCGCTGAGCGCCAGGGGGAAGACGGCGGGGCCGACCGGTGCGGGCGGCGCCGCGCCGCGGCCGGCGCTGGAACTGCTGGTCCACGGCGTGGGCGGGGCCACGCCGCAGGAGATGCTGGGCGACCCGCGCACCGAGCTGGTCACCGGCGACCGCACGGCCGGCATCCACCGCCGCACCGCCGACGTCCGCGCGGCGGGGCGGGCGGAGCCGGCGGGAGCGGCGGAGACCGCGAAGGCGACCGGGACGGCGGGGGAGCCGCACGGGGAGGGCGCATCCCGTACGGAGCCGGTGCAGGAGGCGTACTGCTGGTCGAACCTGACCTCCGGCAACGGCGCCCGGGCGCTGTGGCTGGTCCTGCTGCCGTTCATGATCGCGAACCTCGCGCACTGGATGCGCCCCGCGGCCCCGTCGCGGCACCGCGCGCAGCGGGCGTACGACGTCCTGGTGCGGATCCTCGCGCTGACGCTCACCGTGCAGCTCGTGCTGGCCGCCGGCGAGGTGACGCTCGACCTGCTGGCCTGGCAGTGCGCGGGCAGCGCCCACTGCGTCGCCGACAAGTCGTGGCTCGGCTTCATGGCCGCGGACTCCGGCGGGTGGTTCGGCGCGCCCGGCCGCCGGCTCGCTCTGGCCGCGCTGGTGCCCGTGCTGCTCACGGCGCTGCTGTGGTGGCTGTCGCGGCGCACCTGGCGCATCTACGAGTCGGCCAAGCCCGCGCCGCGCACCGCCGCGGCCGGCGGGCCCGGCGCCGGGCAGCCGGCGCTGTCGCTGCCCGGCTTCTGGTACGGGCGCCGGCTGGTGGCCCGGCTGCGGGCGGCGCACACGGCCGCCGGCCTGCTCGCCGTCGCCTCCGCGCTCCTCCCGGTCACCGCCGCCGCCGACGCCGACGACGGCGGCGGGCTGCGGGCCGCCGGCTGGGTGCTCGGGGCCCTGGCCGCGGCCGGCTGGGCCGCCGTCGTCGTCCTGGTGTGCCGCTCGGGGCGTACGGAGGCGGAGCCGGACATGGGCGAGGACCGCCGCACCGTGCGGGCCCTGCCGCTGGCCGCGCTCGCGCTGCTGGCGGCGGTGCTCGTCCACACCGCCTGGTCCCGCCCCGGCTGGGTCTCCTCCGGCCGGCTGCCCGGCACGTGGATCTTCGGCGGCCTGGCCGTGGCGCAGGGCGTGCTCGCGGCGGGGCTCGCGGTCACCGGCCTGGTGCTCCAGCGGCGCGCCACCGGCGGCCCGCCCGCGCTGCGCGGCCTCGGCGGGGCGTGCGTGGCGCTGCTGGCCGGCGCCGTGGCCGGGGTCTTCCCCGGCGGCGTCGCCCAGCTCGTCGAGGACTGGCTGGACCGCGGTGCCACCCCCGGCGAGAACGGCCCGCTCGCCGGCCCGCCCGTGGTGCTGTCCTGGCAGGCCACGGTCATCCCCCTCGTCGCCCTCCTCGTCCTGCTGCTCGCGCTCGCCGGCGGCTGGCGGCTGGCGGTGCTGCGCCGCCGGCTCGCCGTCGAGGTGGCCGGGCTCTACCCGGCCGAGCACCGCCACACCGCGGACAACGACCCGCGCACCGGCCGCATCACCGGCGCCATCGCCCGGGCCCGGCTCACCGACGACGCGCCGCCCGCGATCGGCGCCGCCGCGCTGGCCACCCTGGTGCTCGGCGCCGGCGCCGTCCTCGGCGCCCTGCTCACCGGCGAGGTGCCGGGCAAGGCCGCCGACGGCGCGCCCGGCCCGCTGCCCGGGCTGGCCCGGACCGGGCAGGCGCTCGGCTCCTGGATGATGGGCGCCGGGGTCATCCTGCTGCTGGCCATGGGCCGGCAGGCGTACCGGGATCCCAAGTCGCGCCGTACGATCGGCATCCTGTGGGACGTGGGCACCTTCTGGCCGCGCGCCGCCCACCCCTTCGCGCCGCCCTGCTACGCCGAGCGCGCCGTGCCCGACCTCGCCTGGCGGACCAGCACCTGGACCACCCGCACCGGCGGCTGCCTGGTCATCTCCGGCCACTCCCAGGGCAGCGTGCTCGCCGCCGCCGCGGTCTGGCAGCTCGACCCGGACATCCGCGGCCGGGTGGCGCTGCTGACGTACGGATCCCCGCTGCGCAGGCTCTACGGGCGGTGGTTCCCCGCGTACTTCGGCGACGACGCGCTGGCCGCGCTCGACCGGGAGACGCACGCCTGGCGCAACCTGTGGCGGCTGACCGACCCCATCGGCGGGCCGGTACGGCCCACGACCCCGGACGGGCGGCCCAGCGACGTCGACCGGGAGCCCTTGAAGGACCCGCTGGCCTTCGAGCGCACGGCCGCACACCCGCTCCCCGCCGCGATCAACGCGCACTCCGACTACCAGGCCGACCCGGCCTTCGCCGGCGAACGCGCCGCGCTGCTCGACCGGATCGCCGTCGCCCCTTCGGCGCCGGCGGAGGAGTGGCCGCGGCGGGTGCCGCGGCCCGCGGCGGAGCCGGAGCGGGAGTCCGCGGCGCCGGAGTCCGCGGAGCCGGGGACCGGGGGCGAGGCGGCGGCTCAGGGCAGCGCGGGGATGTCGTCCGCGTAGAGCAGCGTCAGCTCGTCGGTCGTGGGGTCCGGGAGCTGGGCCACCCGGCCGGCGTGCCGCTCCACCATCGCCTCGAACGTCTGCCGCGCGGTACGGCCGTTGCCGAACCCCGGCCCTTTCGGGACCACCGTGAAGTACTTCAGCAGCGCCTCGGCCGTGCCCTCGCCGAGCCGGTACTCGTGCTCGTCGGCCTGCTGCGCGACTATGCGCAGCAGCTCCTCCGCGGTGTAGTCGCCGAAGGTGATGGTGCGCGAGAAGCGCGACGCCACGCCGGGGTTGACGGCGAGGAACCGCTCCATCTCCGTGGTGTACCCGGCGGCGATCACGACGACCGACTCGCGGTGGTCCTCCATCAGCTTCACCAGCGTGTCGATGGCCTCGCGGCCGAAGTCCCGGCCGGAGTCCTCCGGCGCCAGCGCGTACGCCTCGTCGATGAACAGCACGCCGCCGTGGGCCCGTTCGAACGCCTGCTGGGTGCGGATCGCCGTCGAGCCGATGTGCTCCCCGACCAGGTCCACCCGGGAGACCTCCACCAGGTGCCCGCGGTCCAGCACCCCCAGCGAGGAGAGGATCTCGCCGTACATCCGCGCCACGGTCGTCTTGCCGGTGCCGGGGGAGCCGGTGAAGACCAGGTGGCGGCGGACCGAGGCGGCCTTCAGGCCCGCCTGCCGGCGCCGCCGGCCGACCTCGATCATGTCGGTCAGCGCCCGCACCTCGCGCTTGACGTTCTCCAGCCCGACCAGCGCGTCCAGCTCCGCCAGCACCTCCCGGGCCGGCCGCGCCGCGGCCTGCACCTCGGCCGCCGGCCGGGCGCCGGCCGCGCCGCCCGCCGGCTGCGGCGCGAACGCGCCGAGCAGGCCGTCCGGTTGCGGCTCGGTGCGGGCGGCGGGCACGGTGGGGCGGGCGCTCGCCGTCTCCGCGCTCTCGTCGCTCGTGCAGTCCTCGACGACGGGGCCGCCGTCGGAGCCCTCGGGGGCGGCGGGGCCGGCGTCCGCGAACTCGTAGCCGCCGCGCGCGCAGCGCTCCGTACGGCACCGGGTCAGGGCCGTCCGGCAGCCGTCGATGACGTGGAAGCCGTAGCCGAGGCTGCCGGTGACCCGGCAGCCGGTGAACGAGCCGCGGCCGGCGGCCGAGACGAACACCCCGGCCTCGGTGGGGGAGGCGATCGTGCAGCCCTCGACCGCGGGGTCGGCGCCCTTGGTGACGATGATCCCGGAGGCGACGGAGTCGACGGTGGTGTCGCGGACGGTGCCGCCGCTGCCGTGGTCGCGGAACCACGCGCCGGTCGCCGCGTCCCGGATCCGGCACTGCTCCAGCGCGACCGCGGCGCCGTCGCTCACCGACACCGCGGTGCCGCGCACCTGCGCGAGGTCGGTGTCGCTCGCCTCGACCGCCGAGCCGCGGTCGAGGACGACGAGCGCGTCGGGCACGTCGTGCACCCGGCAGGAGGTGAACTTCGCGGCGGCGCCGTCGCTCACCCACACCGCCGGGTAGTCGCCGGTGCTGTCGTGGACCTCGCACTGCGCCGCCTCGGCGCGGGTGCCCGCGTCCCACACCGACAGGCCGTTGCGGCCGAAGCGGCGCACGGTCACCCGGGCCAGCCGCGCCTGCGCGCGCGAGCGCAGGTCCACGGCGTTCTCCGGGACGTCGTGGACCTCGCAGTCGGTGAGCCGGAGCACGGCCTCGGTGTCCAGCGAGATGCCGTCGCCGGAGGTGCGGTGCACCGTGCAGTCGCTCAGCTCCCCGGCGGCCCGGGACGTCAGCTGCACGCCGGCGCCCTTGATCTCGTAGATCTCGCAGCCCACCGCCGCCACCGTGCTGCCCTCGCCGGTGAGCAGCAGCCCGGCGCCGCCCGCGTGGTGGATGCGGCACTGCGACAGGTGCGCGCTCGAACCGCCGCGCACCGCGACCCCGCTGCGCCCGGCGGCCAGCACCTCGCAGCCCTCCAGCGCGCCGCCGGACCCGTCGGCGAACGTGACCCCCGTGCCCGCCGGGTTGTCCACGGCGCAGCGGCGGACCGTCGGCCGGGCGTCGCCGCGCACCTCGATGCCGGCGGCGGAGCGGGTGACGACCCGCAGCCCGGTCAGCTCCGGCCGCCCGGCCTCCACGAGCACCGCCGGGACCGCCGCGTCCTCCCCCTCGACGTGCAGCCCCTCGACGACCGCGGACGCCCGGACGGTCAGCGCCACCCCGTCGGCCGGCGCGATGCGGACGGAGCCCACCGCGCCCCCCGGCCCGCGCAGCGTCACCGCCCGCTCCAGCACGACGTTCTCCCGGTACGTGCCCGGGGCCAGCGACAGCACGTCGCCGTCGCCCGCGGCCTCCAGGGCCGCGGCGAGCGACCCGTACTCGCCGGTGCGGCGGCGCCACCGCACCGCCCCCCGGGAGGCGCCGGTGTGCGTGACCTGGACGGAGCCCTGTGCCATGTCCTGCTCTGCCCCCACCTCGTGCGTCGGCTTGGCTGGGGCACCACCGTAGCGCGCGCGGCGAGGCCGGCCGGCCATGTTCAGGGCCGGTCCGTGCTCAGTAGCGCTGTCCGTCCTGGTAGTACGGGCGGGCGTACTGGTCGGCGTACGTCTGCGGGGACGCCGGCCGGGCGGGCTGCGCCTGCTGCGGCGGCGCGGGCCGCGGCGCCACCGGCCGCATCGCCTCGTACCCGGGCGGCGGGGCCGACTGCTGCTGCGGGCGGGGCTGTTGCGGCTGCGGCCGCTGCTGCTCGTACCCCTGGTCCCAGCGCGGCTGCGCCTGCTGCGGGACGAAGGGCTGCGGCGGCGCCGGCTGCGGGGCGGGCTGGTGGCCGCCGTACGCCTGGGTGTGCGCCGGGTGCGGATGGTGCTGCACCGGAGGTGCGGGGGCCGGCGCCGGCAGCGGGGCGGGCGGCAGGGCGGCGCGGGGCGCGGGCAGGGCCGGGAGGTGGTGGCCGGTGTCGTACGAGGGAACCCTGATCGGGGCGATCTGGGGAGTGCCCCGCTCTTCGACCAGGCTGTCGTAGATCGGGGTGTCCGGGAAGGCCGGCGCGGCATAGTAGCCGCCGCCGTAGGGGCGGGGGGAGGTCATACCGCATAAGTTAAGCCCACGATGTGGTCGTTGGGGAGACCGATAAGAAGGTTGTTTTGCGTGTTCGAAGTGACCGACCCTCACCAATGCGAGTGAACTCGGGGAAATCGGGCTTCTTGAGGTGTTGAGATTTTGTAAAGGCCAGGTGGACGGGGGGAGTCGGGCTACCCGCGCGTAGGAAATGCGTAGCTCACGCGTACGTACGCCCCTTCCACGCGGCGCCCTTGCCGCGGTGGTGCCGTACGGCCGAGTCCACCGTCATGAGCAGGTAGAGCCCGGCGGTGAACGGCAGCAGCGCGGCGGCCCACGGCGGCTGCCCGTAGTACCGCAGCACCGGCAGGTACGTCCCCGCCATCACGGCCCACGCGAGCGCCCCCGCGACCGCGGTCGCGGGCGCGCCGCCCAGCAGCTCGGCGGCGAGCACGAGCGGCGGCACCAGGTACACCAGCGCGAGCCCGGCGACCACCGCCGCCAGCAGCAGCGGGCTGTGCCGCAGCTGGGCGTACGCGCTGCGCGACACCATCCGCCACAGCCCGGCCAGCCGCGGGTACGGACGCACGCTGTCGACCCGCTCCGCCAGCCCCAGCCAGATCCGCCCGCCGGCGCGCTTGACGGCGCGCGCCACGGACACGTCGTCGATCAGCGCCCCGCGCACCGCCTCGGGGATGCCCGCACGGCGGGCGGTGTCCGCCCGGAGCAGCACGCAGCCGCCGGCCGCGGCGGCGGTCCTGCCGCCGGCGCGGTTGACCCAGCGGAAGGGGTAGAGCTGGGCGAAGAAGTAGACGAACGCGGGCACGACGAGCCGCTCCCAGCCGGTGGCGGTGCGCAGCCGGGCCATCTGCGAGACGAGGTCGTACCCGCCGGTCTCCGCGGCGGCGACCAGTTCGCGCAGGCTCCCCGGGCGGTGGGCGATGTCGGCGTCGGTGAGCAGCAGGTACGCGGCGCCCGCCGCGTGCGCCTGCCCGATCCCGTGCCGGAGCGCCCAGAGCTTGCCGGTCCAGCCGGGCGGGGGCTCGCCGGGGGAGGAGACGGTGAGGGGCAGCGCACCGTCCCCGGCCCGCGCGGCGAGCGCGCGGGCGGTCCCGGCGGTGTCGTCGCTGCTGCCGTCGTCGACGAGGAACACCTGGGCCCGGCCCGGATACGCCTGCGCCAGCAGCGACGGCAGGCTGTCCGGCAGCACCCCGGCCTCGTCCCGCGCCGGCACGACCACGGCCACGTCGGGCCACCGCCCGGGCTCGCCCCGGCGCGGCAGCCGCACGTCGGTCCGCCAGAAGAGCCCCTGCCCCAGCAGCAGCCAGGCCCAGGCGAGCAGGGACAGCACGGCGGTCCACGACAGGAGGGTCACCGCAGAAGTCTCCCGCGGCCGCCCCCGCGGTGCGAGCACGACGGTCGGCTCGGCGGGCCGGGCGGCGCCCGGGGCCCCTCCGGCCGGGCGCCGCGGGCCCCGCCGCCCGGGCCGCGGGCTAGACGAGTGAGTCCGATCCCCCGCCTGCGGCTGGGGGCACCGCCCATGCGCGCGCAAGCGCGCCATGGGGGAGCCTGGCACGCGCTCCCCCACAGCGCGCAAGCGCGCGTGGGCGGTACCCCCTGCGCGCGCGTGGGCGGTACCCCCAGCCGCGTTGTCGGGATCGACCGAATAGGCCCACTATGCGGTCGACCCTCCGCCTTGCGATCGCACGCACCAGACTCCCCCTACGCCCGGAGGGCGTGGGCGGTGCCCCCTGCGCCGCCCGCCCTGCGGGCGAACGACGGGGGATCGGACGCACTCGTCTAGAGTGACCGCGTGAAGATCGCGCTTGTGGACTCCGGACTCGGGCTGCTGCCGGCCACCGCCGCCGTACGGCGCCTGCGGGACGACGCCGAGCTGGTGCTGTCCGCCGACCCCGACGGCATGCCCTGGGGGCCGCGGGCGCCCGCCGACCTGGGGGAGCGGGTGCTCGCCTGTGCGCGGGCCGCCGCCGCGTACGGGCCGGACGTGCTCATCGTCGCCTGCAACACCGCCTCCGTGCACGCCCTGCCCGTGCTGCGCGCGGAGCTGGAGCCCGCGCTGCCCGTCGTCGGCACGGTGCCCGCCGTGAAGCCCGCCGCCGCCGGCGGCGGCGAGCTGGCGGGCCCCGCTGGCGGTCTGGGCCACGCCCGCCACCACCGGCAGCGCCTACCAGCGCCGGCTGATCGGCGACTTCGCCGGCGGCGCGGCCGCCACCGAGGTGCCCTGCCCCGGCCTCGCCGACGCCGTCGAGCACGCCGACGAGGCCGAGCGGTTGACCGAACTGGGCGTGATCGTCGCGCTGATGGGCGCGGGGCTGAAGATCGATCGTCGCGTCGGCTGGCCGGCCTGGGCGTCGACGACCCGGCTGCTCGCGGTCAC
>NZ_BAAAPF010000120.1:0-19446 GCF_039531005.1 Streptomyces synnematoformans | reverse complement strand
GCGCGGCCGGGGTCCACGCCGTCATGCCGCCGCTGCCCGGCGCGGCGCCGGTGCCGCCGCGGGCGCGCCCCCGCGCGCTGCGCCGGCCCGGCGTGCTCGCCGTACTGCCGCTGACCGCGCTGGGCATGGGCGCGGGGTACACGGTCTACGCGTACACCGTGCCCGTGCTCGACGGCATCGGCGCCGGCGGCCGGGCGGTGCCGTGGATGCTGTGCCTGTACGGAGCCGGGGCGGTCGCCGGCAACTTCGCGGCCGGCCTGGCCACCGACCGCTGGGGCGCGGTGCGGGTGCTGGGCACCGGGTACGCGCTGATGGCGGCGGGCCTCGGCGTGCTCGCCCTGTCGGCCGCGGCGGGCGTACGCCTCCTGCCGCTGACGGCCGCGGCGGTCGTGGCGTGGGGCGCGAGCAGCTGGTGCCAGACCCCGCCGCAGCAGCACCGGCTCATCTCCGCCGCACCGCGGGAGACGGCGCTCGTGGTGGGCCTCAACGCCTCGGCCATCTACACCGGCATCGGACTCGGCACGCTGCTCGGCGGGCTGCTGCTGCCGCTGGGGACGGCGCAGGCCGCGGGGGCCGGGGCGGTGCTGGCGCTGGCGGCGGGGGCGTGGCTGGCGGGCACCCGGCGGTACCGGTGAGCGGCGGGCGATCTCGGCGGTGGGGGTGGGGCGGCGGCGCCGGCAGTGCTGACGATGCCGTCGGTGCGTCAGTACGGGGCGATACGGGCCCCGTACCGCCGTACGGCCCACGTCCCCCGCGCGCCCGCGCCGTTGGCGGGAGCCGACGAGTCGGCGCCCCCAGGACTGTCGCTCCGACCCACCTCCGCACGGCGGCCGTTGTGCTGCAATCGACTATGGCCACGACCACCGACGGCGCCGGGCACCCCGTACCGGACGAACCGCCGCGTCGGCTGCGTACCGAGGTAGAGCGGTTACGGGACGAGGCGACGCGGCAGAAGAAACTGGCCCACCGCAGAGCGGAGTTCTGGGCCAAGGCCGACATCGCGCTCGGCTTCCCCGCCGCCCTGCTCGCCGCCGTCTCGGGCACCGCCGCGCTGGCGTCCGCGGACGCGCGGGTGCCGGCGGCGCTGGGCACGCTGGTCTCGGCGGGCTTCGCGGCCGGGGCGGCGTTCCTGCGCAGCGAGCGGCGGCGGGTGGCGAACAAGTGGTCCCGGCAGGCGTGGGCCGCGGTGGAGGCGAAAGCGGCGGTGCTGCTGGCGCGGGAGGGGATCGGGCCCGCGGATCTGGCGGAACTGTTCGAGGTCCGGCAGGCGGCGCTCGCGGCGTACGAAGGCGACGAGAACCCCCGCGCCCCCGGCCCTCCGCCCCCACCGGTCCTCCCGCCGCCGGCCTGACACGGCGGTCCGGGGGGCCGTCGCGTGCCGTGCGGCGGCCTACGCCGTCGCCGTGCCGGCCACCGCCGCGACCGCCTCCAGCACCGGCGTGCCGCCGCCGACCAGCTCCAGCGTCAGCCGCGCCGTCCGCGGCTCGTCCAGCAGCGCGACCAGCACCGCCGCCACGTCGTCCCGCGGGACCTCCGAACGGCCCGTGTGCTCGGCGAGGTTGACGAGCCCTCTGCCCGCGTCGTTCACCAGCCGGCCGGGGCGCAGGATCGTCCAGTCGAGGCCGGACCGGGCCCGTACGTCGTCGTCCGCGGCGGCCTTCGCCCGCAGGTACGCGGCGAAGACCGGGTCCGTGCCGGGCGGCGGCTCGCGGTCGGTGCCCATGGCGGAGACGACGAGGAAGCGCCGCACGCCCGCCGCCTCGGCGGCGTCGGCGAAGAGCACGGCGGCGCCACGGTCGACGGTCTCCTTGCGGGCCTCGCCGCTGCCGGGTCCAGCGCCGGCGGCGAACACCGCGGCGTCGGCGCCGTCGAGATGCCGGGCGACCTCGTCGACGGAGGCGGACTCCAGATCGCAGACGACGGCTTCGGCGCCGACGTCCTGGAGGTCCTCGGCGTGTTCGGGGCGGCGGACGAGACCCGTGACCGCGTCGCCGCGGGCGGAGAGCAGGCGCTCCAGCCGCAGGGCGATCTGACCGTGTCCGCCGGCGATGACGATGCGCATGCGTCCGACGTTAACGCCTCACCGCCCGCCCCGCGTGCAGGCGCCCGCTCAGCCCGCCGTCCGCCGGAGGCCCTGGCGGGGCAGGTCCAGCTCCGCGGCGCCGGAGTCGCAGTACTCCCGTACGGCGCTCGTACGCGCCACCACCCGCCCGCGGTGGATCACGATCCGGCTGTACCCCAGCGACAGCGCACCCGCGATCGAGTCGCCCCGTACCGCGAGCAGCTCCGCCGGGAAGCCCGCCTCCACCCGCACCTCCGGCAGCCCCAGCACCGCCCGCGCCTGCCCCGCCACCGCCTCGTACGCCGCCACCGGGGCGGCCTCGCCGGTGGCGGCGAGGACGTACGCGGACTGCAGCGGGTCGCCGCGGCCCACGGGGTTCGCGGCGTCGCGTACGGCACCGCTCCCGGCCGCGACGCGCACGCCCGCGGCGCGCAGCAGCCGTACGGGGGCGTGCGAGAACGGCTGCGCCACCGCCCCGCGCACCGGACCACCCCACGCACCCCCGCGCCCCGCCTCCCGCGCCGCACCGCAGTCCCCCTGCGGCAGGCACACCACCGCCACCCCCGCGCCGGCCAGCCGCTGCGCCACCCCCGCCGCCGTCTCGTACGGCACCCGCGCCAGCCCGCCGCACGGCCCGACGGCCACCCCCGCCCCGCACCGCAGATCCCCCGCCACCGCCGCCACCCGGTCGAGCCGTGCGGGGTCGGCACCGTCGCTGTGCAGGTCGACCGCGCACCCGTACTCCGCGGCCACCCGCAGCAGCGTCTCCGTGCAGCCGGCCGGGTCCGGGTCCAGGTCCGGGCAGCCGCCGAGGGCGGTGGCGCCCATGGCGACGGCCTCGTGGAGCAGCGCCCGGCCGTCGGCCCCGGCGGCGCCGGTGAGCACCGGGGGCGCGGCGGCCACCACCGCGACGTCGGCGAGCCCGCGCAGCGCGGCGCGGGCGGCGCGCAGGGCGCCGAGGCGGTCGAGCCCGGCGCCGCCGCCGATGCGTACGTGCGTGCGCAGGGCGGTGGCGCCGTGCCCGAGTTGGAGGAGGGCGGCCTCGACGGCACGGCGCTGCACATCGGCGCCGGAGACGCCGGAGCAATCGGAGAAGCCGGAGAAGCCGGCGGAATCGGCGGGGCCGGAGGGACCGGAGGGGTCGGAGGGGTCGGCGGGGCCGGAGGGACCGGGGGCACGCGAGCGGTCGTCCGCCGCTACACCCGCCACCTCGCCCACCGCGCCGCCCGCCACACCCGCCCCGCCCACCGCATCCGCCCCCTCCGCCGCCGTCAGCGCCGTGTCGAAGTGCGCGTGCGGCTCCGCCGGCGCCGGCAGCAGCAGGTACCCGCCGAGGTCCACCCGCGCCCCCCACCCGCCCGCCTCCCCCGCCAGGCTCCCGGCCGTCCCCACCGCCAGGATCCGGCCGCTCCCGAGACGTACGTCCACCGTCCTGCCGTCCGCGAGCCGTGCGCCGCAGAGCACCGGTGTCCCTTCGCCGCCGGGGGCGGCGGAGCCGGGCCGGGGCTGCTGTGAGGGAGGGCTGCTGTCGGGCATGTGACTCCTGCGGGCAGGTCAGGGTGAACATCCCCGATGTGAGCAAAATCGCACAGCCAAGAGCAGAAAGGATCAGACTGCACCAGACGGCGCGAACGAGCCTAGGCCGGGCGGGCGCGCGGGGCGCGGAGGAGCGCATAAGTCGTATCGGCGTGGCAACCGGCAGGTCCGCACGCCGGCGGCGATCGGAGCGCGCGGGCGGGCGCGATCAACCGCAGGTTACTGATTTCACCTTCGGCCGCTCAGCGTGTAGTGTCTTCATCGCTCGCCCCAATAGCTCAGTCGGCAGAGCGTCTCCATGGTAAGGAGAAGGTCAACGGTTCGATTCCGTTTTGGGGCTCTGATGCGGTTCGCCTCGCTATCCTGGGAGGCGCAGAGCATCGCAGCGGTGTAGCTCAGTCGGTAGAGCAAGCGGCTCATAATCGCTGTGTCACCGGTTCAAGTCCGGTCACCGCTACTCACCTCAAGTAGCCGATTGCAGGCTCGGACCTACGGTCGGCTACTCTTTCTGCGTTGAACAAGTTGTCCGTTCGTCAAGGAGCACTCACGTGGCTGCCACAGACGTCCGCCCGAAGATCACGCTGGCCTGCGTGGAGTGCAAGGAGCGGAACTACATCACCAAGAAGAACCGGCGTAACAACCCGGACCGTCTGGAGATGAAGAAGCACTGTCCGCGCTGCAACGCCCACACGGCGCACCGCGAGACCCGCTGAACGCAGGCCATCGAACCCCTCGTCCCGCCCGGGACGGGGGGTTCGCCGCGCTCCGCCACCTCGCACCGCCACCGCCCCGCCCCGCCCGCACCCGCCCGCCCGGCGCGCCGCGCGGCTAGGGTGGTGCCCCCGCCCGCGCGACAGGAGGGTTCATGCCGCTCGATCAGTCCTTCGTGGGCCGGAGTTACCCGCCCACCGCCCCCTACGAGGTGGGCCGGGAGAAGATCCGCGAGTTCGCGGAGGCGGTGGGCGACGCCAACCCCGCGTACACCGACCCGGAGGCCGCGAAGGCCCTGGGCCACCCCGACGTGATCGCGCCGCCGACGTTCGTGTTCGCGATCGCGTTCCGGGCCGCGGGCCAGGTGATCGAGGACCCGCAGCTGGGGCTGGACTACAGCCGCGTGGTGCACGGGGACCAGAAGTTCGCGTACAGCCGTCCGGTACGGGCCGGGGACCGGCTCTCGGTGACGTCGACGATCGAGTCGATCAAGTCGATGGCCGGGAACGACATCATGGACGTGCGCGGCGAGGTCCGCGACGAGGCGGGCGAGCACGTGGTGACGACGATCATCAAGCTGGTCGCCCGCGCCGCCGAGGAGGGCTGAGGAGCCGATGGTGGCGACAGTGGCGTACGACGCCGTCGAGGCCGGCACGGAGCTGCCGGCGCAGTCGTTCCCGGTGACCCGCGAGACGCTCGTGCGCTACGCGGGCGCGTCGGGCGACTTCAACCCGATCCACTGGAACGAGCGGTTCGCCAGGGAGGTCGGGCTGCCGGACGTGATCGCGCACGGCATGTTCACGATGGCCGAGGCGATCCGGGTGGTCACGGACTGGGCCGGCGACCCGGGCGCGGTGGTGGACTACGGGGTGCGGTTCACGAAGCCGGTGGTGGTGCCGGACGACGGCGTGGGCGCGGTGATCGAGGTCTCCGGGAAGGTCGCGCAGAAGCTGGACGACGAGGCGCGTACGGTCCGGGTGGACCTGACGGCGACGAGCGGCGGACAGAAGGTGCTGGGGATGTCCCGGGCCGTGGTCCGGCTGGCGTAGGCGACCGGCCCCGCTGCGGCGCGTCCGTACCGCGCGTCCGTACCGCGCGCCCGTACCGCACATCCGCACGGCACGTCCGTGCGACCGCGCCCCCGGGTTGACAAGTTAGTGATTGGCCAATAACTTAAACTCCATGGCAAGGATGAGCGCAGAGGAGCGGCGCGAGAGCGTCATCCGCGCGGCGATCACGGAGTTCGGCCGCGGCGGCTACCACGGCACGTCCACCGAGGCGATCGCCAAGCGCGTCGGTGTCTCGCAGCCGTACCTCTTCCGCCTCTTCCCCAACAAGCGCGCCATCTTCCTCGCCGCGGCCCTGCGCTGCATCGAAGACACCGCCGCGGTCATGCACAGCGCCGCCGAGGGGCTCCCGCCGGCGGAGGCGCACAAGGCGATGGCCATGGCGTACCAGCGGCTGATCGAGGACCGCGACCGGCTGCTCATGCAGATGCAGATGTACGTCGCGGTGGCCTCGGCCGAGTCGGCGGGCGACCACGAGTTCGGCAAGCCCATCCGGGCCGCCTGGTCCGAGCACCTCTACGACTTCTCGCTGCTGACGTTCGAAGGGGACACGGAGGAGGCCACGACCTTCCTCGCCTTCGGGATGCTGATCAACACCCTGGTCGCGCTCGGCTACCCGCCGGACGACCGCGTCTGGGACGGGTTCTGGCCCGAGACCAGGCCCGGCACGTAGTCCGGTCCGCACACACCCGTACACCGCACCCTCGCACGCCCGCGAAAGTTATTGATCAATAACTAATCAGGAGGGAACCATGTCCGCCACCGACCCCGCCCCGCCCGGCCGCCGCCGCCCCGGCGCCACCTTCTGGGCGCTGCTCCTGACCAGCGTCGCCAGCTTCATGGGCGCGCTCGACAACCTCGTCGTCGTCACCGCCCTGCCCGCCATCCGCGAGGACCTCGGCGGCAGCCTGGCGGACCTGGAGTGGACGGTCAGCGCGTACACGCTCACCTTCGCGGTCCTCCTCATGCTGGGCGCCTCGCTCGGCGACCGCTTCGGCCGCCGCCGCATGTTCGCCGTCGGCATCGCCATCTTCACCGCCGCCTCCGCCGCCGCGGCCCTCTCCACCGGTCTCGACGCCCTCGTCGCCGCCCGCGCCGTCCAGGGCGCCGGCGCCGCGCTGCTGATGCCGCTGTCGCTGACCCTGCTCTCCGCCGCCGTGCCGGCCGCGCGCCGCGGGATGGCGCTCGGCGTCTGGGGCGCGGTGCAGGGTCTGGCGGTCGCGTCCGGGCCGCTGGTCGGCGGGGCGCTGACCGAGCACATCTCGTGGCACTGGATCTTCTGGCTGAACGTGCCCGTCGGCATCGCCCTCATCCCGCTGGTCCGGCTGCGCCTGGCCGAGAGCCGCGGCCCCCACGACCGCCTCGACATCCCCGGCACCCTGCTCGCCAGCACCGCGCTCTTCGGCCTCGTCTACGCCCTCGTCCGCGGCAACGCCGACGGCTGGACCTCCGGCCCCGTCCTCGCCGGGCTGGCCGCGGCCCCGGTGCTGCTGACCGCCTTCGTCGCGTACGAGCTGCGTGCTCGGAACCCCATGCTGCCCATGCGTCTCTTCCGCAACCGCAGCTTCAGCGCCGTCAACGCGGCGAGCGTGCTGATGTTCGTCGGGATGTTCGGCTCGATCTTCCTGCTCAGCCAGTTCCTTCAGGAGGTCGGCGGCTACTCGCCGCTGGAGGCGGGTCTGCGCATGCTGCCGTGGACCGCGATGCCGCTGCTCGTGGCCCCGATCGCCGGCGCGCTGTCCGACCGCATCGGCGGCCGGCCCATCATCGCCGCCGGGCTGGCGCTGCAGGCGCTGGGCCTCGCGCTCTTCGCGCTGACGGCGGAGGTGGGCTTCTCGTACACCGCGGTCCTGCCGGCGCTGACGGTGAGCGGCGTGGGCATGGCGATGTACTTCGCGCCCTCCGCGAACGTCGTCCTGTCCAGCGTCGCCCCCGAGGAGCAGGGCATCGCCTCCGGCGCCAACAACGCGCTGCGGGAGCTGGGCGGCGCGCTGGGCATCGCGGTGCTGGCCGCGGTCTTCTCCGCCCAGGGCGGCTACGAGACGGGGCAGACCTTCGTCGACGGGCTGGTCCCGGCGCTGTGGGCGGGCGCGGCGACGGTGGCGGTGGGCGCCGTGGCGGCGCTGCTGATCCACCGGCACCGCCCGGCGGCGCCGTCGCCGTCGCAGGCCGCGGCGTCGGCGGACGGCGCCGCGGAGACGGGTCCGGCGGACGGGCGGGACCGTACCCCGGTCGGCGTCTGACCCTCCCGGCCACGGAAGCGCCCCGCGCCACCCGGCGCGGGGCGCTTCCGTACGCGCTCCGTTTCCGTCCCGGCGCATCCCGTGCCGATACTTGTCCTGACGGACGTCGTCGACACGAGAGCCCGGGAGAGGAACCGACCGTGAAGCTGTTCAACCTCCTCCTGAACGTCCTGTGGCTGATCTTCTGCGGAATCTGGATGGCGATCGCCTACACGGTCGCCGCGCTGGTGTGCTTCATCCTGATCATCACGATCCCGTTCGGCATCGCGTCGCTGCGTATCGCGGGCTACGTCCTGTGGCCGTTCGGCCGCACCACCGTGGAACGGCCGGGCGCCGGCGCGCCCTCCTTCGTCGGCAACGTGGTCTGGGTGGTCTTCGCCGGCTGGTGGCTGGCCCTCGGGCACCTGCTCACCAGCATCCCGCTGTTCCTGTCGATCATCGGCATCCCCTTCGGGTGGGCCAACCTGAAGCTGATCCCGATCTCGCTCATGCCGCTGGGCCGCGAAGTGGTCCCGACGGACGAGAGGTTCGGGTACGCGCGGCAGCCCGCCCCGCGCTGAACGAACGCACGTCGGCGCGGCCGACGTGTATCCGGTTTGTATGCGCACCCTGTTGAATCGTCGGTGACGCCCACGACAGGGGAGAACCGTGCGCAGACGTATCCGCCGACTGCTCGCCGCGGCGAGCACGGCCACCGCCCTGGCCGTAGCGGCCCCGCTCGCCGACGCGGCTCCGTCCGCCGGCCCATCCACCGGCACGACCGGCAGCACGACCGGCGGCGTCTCCGCCGCCGCGCACTCCTCGACCTTCCAGCTGGCCGATCCGGACACCGTACGGGCGAAGGACGGCCGGTACGTCACCTACGGCACCACGGTGCCCGCCGGACGCGGAAAGCGGTGCGGCGGCGCCACCGGGCGGCTCTTCGTGCCCGTACTCGTCCACGGCTCCGGCAACACCGTCGGCATGACCGACTGCGCCTCCGGCGACGCGCTGCCCGACGGACCCGGCGCCTGGGCCGAGCCGGGCGGCGCCGTCTGGGCCCCGGGGGTGGCGCGCTACGGCGACCGCTACTTCATGTTCTACACCGCCTCGCGCAAGGGCTCCGGGCAGAAGTGCATCGGCCGGGCCGTCTCGGGTTCCGCCCGCGGCCCGTTCCGCAACGCCGGCGAATGGGCCTGCCCGCCGCACGGGCGGTGGGCGATCGACGCCAACCCCTTCGTCGGCGGCGGGTCCCTGTACGTCACGTACCGGGACGACGCGATCGCGGCCGGCGCCGAGACCGGCATCTCGACCGTACGCACCGACGACGCGGGCCGGGCGGTCTGGAGCACCCGCCGCGACGTGCTGAAGAGCACCGACATCACCTGGGACACCCGCGGCACCAGCGGCGGCACCCACGTCGTCGAGAACCCGTCGATGTGGCGGCGGGCCAACGGCACCTGGTACCTGATGTACTCCGGCAACAACTGGGACAGCGCCCGCTACGCCACGGGCATCGCCGAGTGCGGCACCACCCCGCTCCCCTCGTCCCGTTGCCGGCCCCTCCGACGCGGCGCGGCGCGCCCGTACTTCGGCTACACCGGCTCCGGCGGCCTCGACCCGTACCGCGGCCTGCCGGGCAACCACCGGGGGCCGGGCGGCATGGACGTCTTCGCCGTCCCCGACGGCAGCCTGCGGGTGGTGTGGCACTGGTGGGACGGCGGCCCCCGCTACCCGATGAACGGCGCACTGCGCCTCGACGCGGGCGGCTACTACGTCCGTTAGCGCCGCACGGCACGCCAAGCACGTCGAGCACGCCAAGCACGTCGAGCACGCCGAGCACGTCGAGCACGCGAAGCCCGCGGAGGGAGAAGTCGTGGACGGGATCACCAGGAGGCGCGCCCTCGGGCTCGGCGGCGCGGCCGTCGCCGGCACCGCCGGGGCGCTGGCCGCCGCCGGCAGGGCCGACGCGGCCGACGGCTGGAAGCGGCTCGTCGTCGTCACCGCCAACATCGGCCGCAAGAACCCGGGACAGCGGGAACGCGCCATCCGGGACGTGCGGCACGCCGTGACCGTCGACGGCCGGCTCACCAAGCCGCTGGTGGGCTGGCAGGAGATCGGCGAAGGGGACGGCGACAACCGCGAGCCGCGGTGGATCAACCAGTACTTCGGCACCGCCTACCGGAACATCTTCGAGTACGACGACAGCGCCCACCGGGTGCCGATGTCGATCCCCCGGGCGTACGACATCCTCGACCGCAGGGAGACGTTCGTCCACGGCGGCAAGGCGGGCGTCTCGCCGCACCGGGTCATCACCGAGGCCGTGCTGGCGCGCGCGGACGACCCCCGGCTGAGGTTCGTCTTCGCCAACACCCACTACGTCGCGGGGGCGTTCAACGGGAAGCAGGACCCGTACGAGGCGTGGCGGGACGACATGTGGCGGCGCCACTTCCGCAAGCACCGCGACGGCGTGCTGGGTTACTGGCGCGCCCGCGGCTTCCCGGTGATCTGGACCGGCGACGTGAACCGCAACCCGATGCCGCTGCTGCTGCCCAACCACGAGAAGCGCGCCTTCGGCAGGGGCATCGACCAGATCGGCTGGGTGCCCGGGACGAACGGCACGCAGGTGCGGCTGCGCTGGACGAAGGTGGTCCCCATGTACGTGGACGGCCACGACGCGCGGGTGGCGGTGATGCAGGTCCGCCGCGTGTGAAGCCCGCGGCCCGCGGCGGCCCCTCAGTTGCCCGGGTTGCGGCCGGCCATCCGCTCCAGGCGGGCGATCCGCTCCGCCATCGGCGGGTGCGTCGAGAACAGCCGCGACATGTTGCCAGAGCCGCGGCGGAACGGGTTCGCGATCATCATGTGGCTGGCCGTCTCGATGCGGGGCTCCGGAGGCAGCGGGAGCTGCTTGGTGCCGGCTTCGAGCTTCCGCAGGGCGCTCGCCAGGGCCAGCGGGTCGCCGGTGAGCCGGGCGCCGGTCTGGTCCGCCTCGTACTCGCGGGAGCGGCTGACCGCCAGCCTGATGATGCTGGCCGCCACCGGGCCGAGGAAGAGGACGAGCAGCATGCCGAACGGGCCGGGGCCGTTGCCGTTGCGGTCGCCGCTGGGGATCAGCCAGGCGAAGTTCACCAGGAACATCACCACCGAGGCGAGCGCGCCGGCGATCGAGGAGATCAGGATGTCGCGGTTGTAGACGTGCATCAGCTCGTGGCCCAGGACGCCGCGCAGCTCGCGCTCGTCGAGGATCTGCAGGATGCCCTCGGTGACGCAGACCGCGGCGTTGCGCGGGTCGCGGCCGGTGGCGAAGGCGTTCGGGGCCGGGGTGGGCGATATGTACAGCCGGGGCATGGGCTGGCGGGCTTCGTTGGACAGCTCGCGCACGATGCGGTACAGGTTCGGCGCCTCGATCTCGCTGACCGGGCGGGCGCGCATCGCGCGCAGCGCGAGCTTGTCGCTGTTCCAGTACGCGTAGGCGTTCGTGCCGATGGCCACGACGAGCGCGACGATCAGGCCCGTACGGCCGAAAAGGCTGCCGATGAGCAGGATCAGCGCCGACATGCCGCCGAGGAGCGCGGCTGTCTTCAGCCCGTTGTTCGACCGGTGCACGGTATGCCCTCCAAGCCTGCCGCCGCCAGGTGTCGGCCGTCTCCCTCCAGTGGACCCCTCCCCTGCCCAGAACGCGCGGCCCGCCGGGCAAGTTCCCTGGTCAGCGCAGACGCCGATTGCGCCGGGCGGGTGAGGCGGGGTCAGAGAAGAGCTTCGCCCGCGAAGCGGAGTACGAGCTGCGGGGCGCCCGAGAGGGCGATGCCGAGGGCCGCGGTCAGACCGATCGCACCGCGCAGCGGCGCGGTCAGCGGGGCGGTGCCGGCGGGGCGGAGGGTGCCGGCGGGGGCCGCGGGCCCCGCGCTGCCCGTGCCACCCGTGGTGCCCGCCGTGCTCACCGGTGTCGCGGTCTCCGCCGCCGGGGCCGCCGGGCGGAACAGCAGCGCCGTCCACTTCAAGTAGTAGTACAACCCGATCACCACGTTCACCGCCATCACCACCCCGAGCCACCCCAGCCCGGCGTCCACCGCCGCGCCCAGCACCGCCACCTTGGCGAAGAGGCCGATGATCCCCGGCGGCAGCCCGGCGAGGTTGATCAGGAAGAACGCCAGCGCCAGCGCGACGGGCAGCCGCGTCGCCGCCAGGCCCCGGTAGTCGGTGACCCGGCCCCCCTGGCTGCCCCTGCCGCCCTTCGCCGCCACCGCGGCGACGACCGCGAACGCGCCCAGGTTCACCACCCCGTACATCAGCGCGTACGAGAGCGTGGCGCCCACCGCGCGCCCCGGCTCGTCGGCGTAGCCCGCGGCGGCGATCGGGACCAGCAGGTAGCCGGCCTGCGCCACCGACGACCAGGCCAGCAGCCGGACCGCGCTGTGCGGGGCGTCGAGGCGCTGGCGCAGCGCGGCGACGTTGCCCGCGGTCATCGTCAGCGCCGCCAGCACCGCGATCGCCGGACCCCACACGTGGTCGTACGCCGGGAAGGCCAGCACGGCGACGAGGATCAGCCCGCTGAAGCCCACCGCCTTGCCGACGACCGACAGGTACGCGGCGACCGGGATCGGCGCGCCGACGTATGTGTCCGGCACCCAGAAGTGGAACGGCACCGCCGCCGTCTTGAACGCGAAACCGACCAGCGTCAGCACCACCCCCGCCGCCGCCAGCGTCTCCAGCCGCTCCGGCGCCGAGGCGAGTCCGTCGGCCAGGTGCGCCAGGTGCAGGCTGCCGCCGGCGGCGTAGACGAAGCTGACGCCGAGGAGCATGACGGCGGTCGCGGTGACGGAGGAGAGGAAGAACTTCAGCGCCGCCTCGGCCGACAGCCGGTCCCCGCGACGGAGCCCGACCAGCGCGAACGCCGGCAGCGAGGCGACCTCCAGGGCGATCACCAGGGTGGCCAGGTCGCGGGCGGCGGGCAGCAGCGCGGCGCCGGCGGCCGAGGCCAGGAGCAGGAACCAGAACTCGCCGGCCGGCAGCCGCGTCGCGCGTACGTCGTGCACGGACAGCAGCGCGGCGAGCAGCGCGCCCGCCAGCACCAGGAACTGCACGACCAGCGCGAAACGGTCGGCGGTGTAGCTGCAGACGTCCGGCTCGCCGGTGAGGCAGAAGGTGCCGCGGTCGCCGTCGAGGAGCGGCAGGAGCGCGAGCAGGGACAGGGCGAGCGCGGCGACCGCGCCCCAGCCGAGGAGGTGTGTGGCGCGCCCGGGCACGAAGAGGTCGGCGACGAGCAGCGCGACCGCCGCCACGGCGACGATCGTGGGCGGCGCGACGGCGAGCCAGTCGACGGACTGGACGACGGACTCGGCGAGGACGGCGGAGACGGCGGAGTCCGCGGTCCCGGGTGCGTACGTCATCAGCTGCCTCCCGCGAGGAGCTTCTGCACGGCCGGGTCGGTGAGGCCGAGGAGGGCCGCGGGCCAGAGGCCGGCGAGAACGGTGAGGGTGACGAGCGGGCTCCAGGCGGCGATCTCGTACCGGCGGACGTCCCCGAGAGGCCGTCTGTCCCCGGCGCCGGGCGCCTTCCGGTCGCCCATGCAGACGCGGCGTACGACGACGAGCAGGTACGCGGCGGTGAGCAGCGTGCCGAAGCCCGCGACGGCCATGCAGACCAGGTACGCCGGCCGGGAGAGCCCGGCGGCCGGGTCGTACGCGGCGAACATCGTCAGCATCTCGCCCCAGAACCCGGCCAGCCCCGGCAGCCCGAGCGACGCGACCGCGCCGAAGGCGAGCAGGGCGCCGAGGCGGGGGGCGCTGCCGTAGAGGGCGGCGCCGGTGCGGCCGGCGAGGGCGTCGAGGTCGGTGGTGCCGGTGCGTTCCTTGAGGGCGCCGACGAGGAAGAAGAGCAGGCCGGTGATGAGGCCGTGGGCGATGTTGGCGAAGAGCGCGCCGTTGACGCCGGTGGGGGTGAGGGTGGAGATGCCGAGGAGCACGAAGCCCATGTGGCCGACGGAGGAGTACGCGATGAGCCGCTTCAGGTCGCCGCGTGCCCCGTTCCGCGCGAGGGCGAGGCAGGCGAGGGAGCCGTAGAGGATGCCGGTGACGCCGAAGGCGGCGAGGAAGGGGGCGTACGTCTCCATGCCGTCGGGGGCGACGGGCAGCAGGATGCGCACGAACCCGTACGTGCCCATCTTCAGCAGCACGCCGGCGAGGAGGACGGAGCCGACGGTGGGGGCGGCGGTGTGGGCGTCGGGGAGCCAGCTGTGCAGCGGCCACATCGGGGTCTTGACGGCGAGGCCGGCGCCGATGGCGAGGACGGCGATGAGCTGGGTGGTGCGGGTGAGTCCTGACCCGTTGTCAGTGGCGAGTGCCACCATGTCGAAAGTGCCGCCCTTGAACCCGACCAGGAGGAGGCCGAGGAGCATCACGACCGAGCCGAGCAGCGTGTAGAGGATGAACTTCCAGGCGGCGGGGCCGCGGCCGGCGCCGCCCCAGCGGGCGATGAGAAAGTACATCGGGATGAGCACCATCTCGAACGCCAGGAAGAACAGCAGCAGGTTGAGGACGGCGAAGGTGGCGAGCATGCCGCCTTCGAGGACGAGCAGCAGCGCCACGAACGCCCGGGGTGACGGCCCGGCGGGCATGGCGAAGTAGCTGTAGACCGCGCAGAGGAAGGTCAGCAGCGCGGTGAGGACGAGGAGGGGGAGCGATACGCCGTCGACGCCGAGGTGCAGCCGGATCCCGAGGGCGGGGATCCAGCTGACGTCGGATTCGGCCTGCATGGTGGCCGGACCGTCGGCGTCGTGGTCGAAGCCGGCGGCGAGGACGACGGACAGGACGAACACGGCGCCGGTGACGGTGACGCCGTGGCGCAGCACGGCCTGGTCGGGGCTCTTGCCCTTCAGGCCGGGCGGCGCGGGGAAGAGGGCGGCCAGCGCGCCGAGAAGGGGGAGTACGACGATGGCGGCGAGGACGAGCTGCATCGCGGTCTGGTTCATATCCGGCGTCAGCCTCCCGTGACCGACGTGGCGGCGACGACCACGGCGACGGCCAGGACGAGCGCGCCGCCGAGCAGCGCGCTGAGGTAGCTCTGCACGTTGCCCGTCTGCGACCGGCGGACCGCCGCGCCGAGCAGCCGGGGCGCGGTGCGCGCGCCGCGCACGTACGTGTCGACGACCTCCCGGTCCAGGAAGCGGACCAGCCGGGCCGCGGCCCGGACCGGGCGGACGAACAGCGCGGTGTACAGGGCGTCGACGTGGAAGCCGCTGCCGGCGTGCCGGTAGAGGGCGGGGCCGAGCAGGATGCGGCCGGGGTCGGTGGCGGCGCCGTCGGGGGCGGCGCCGGACGCGGGGGTGCCCTCGTCCGCGGGGCTGCCGTACACCGCCTCGTGCGTGGCCTCCGCCTCGACCTCGGTGAGCGCGGGCTCGGCGTCGGGGTGGGCGGTGACCGCGCCTACGGGGACGCGGGCGGCGAGGCCGGCGGTCTGCCGCCACGCCGCGTACGTCAGCGCCGCGCCGACGAGCGCCAGGCCCGTGCCGAGGACGGCGGTGGCGAGCGTCGGGGTGAGGGACTCGCCGTCGAGCCAGTCGGAGATCCGGCCGACGGTGAGGCCGAACGCGAGGGTGGGGAGGAAGAGCACCCACAGCATGGCGTTCATGACCACCGGGGTCCGCACGGGGTGCCCTGCGTCGCGGACGTCGTCGGTGGCGGCCGGTGCCGGGGGCGCGCCGGCCAGCAGCCACAGCCGGGCGGCGTACGCGGCGGTGAGCAGGGCGGTGGCCAGCCCGGCGACCAGTACGGTCCAGCCGACCCCGACCGGGACGCCCTCGGTGTGGCCGGTGGCCGCGTGCTCCGCGGCGCCGAGGACCGCCTCCTTGGAGAAGAAGCCGCTGAACGGCGGGACGGCGGCGAGGGCGAGAAGGGCGACGGTCATCGTCCAGAAGGCGTCCGGCGCCTTGCGCCGCAGGCCGCCCGTCCGGGCCATCGCGGCCAGCGAGTTGGTGCCGGCGGCGTGGATGAGGACGCCGGCGGCGAGGAACAGCAGCGCCTTGAAGGCGCCGTGCGAGAGGAGGTGGAAGACGGCGGCGTCCCGGGAGCCGGCGGCCAGCGCGCCCGTCATGTAGCCGAGCTGGCCGACGGTCGAGTAGGCGAGCACCCGTTTGATGTCGTCCTGCGCGAGCGCGGCCAGCGCCGAGCCGACCATGGTGACGGCCGCCAGCACCGCCAGCACCACCAGCGCGGCGGCCGAGGCGGCGAAGACGGGCAGCAGCCGGGCCACGACGTACACGCCGGCCGCGACCATCGTCGCCGCGTGGATCAGCGCGGACACGGGGGTGGGGCCGGCCATCGCGTCGGGCAGCCAGGTGTGCAGCGGGAACTGCGCGGACTTGCCCGCGACCCCGGCGAGCAGCAGCAGCGCGATGAGCGTGGGGTGCGCGAGGCCGTCGCCGGAGGCGGCCGCGGTCAGGATGCCGCTGATGCGGAACGTCCCGGCCTCGGCGGCGAGCGCGAAGATGCCGAAGAGGAAGGGGACGTCGCCGAGCTTGGTGACCAGGAACGCCTTGAGCGAGGCGGCCCGCGCGACGTCGGTCTCCCAGTAGTGGCCGACGAGGAAGTACGAGCAGATGCCCATGATCTCCCAGCCGACCAGCAGCACCATCAGGTCGCCGGAGTAGACGACGAGGAGCATCGCGGCGGTGAAGAGGGAGACGAGCGCGGCGTACGAGGAGTAGCGCGGGTCGTCGCGCAGATAGCCGGTGGAGTAGATCTGCACGCACGAGGCGACGACGCCGACGAGCACGGCGACCAGCACCGCCATGCCGTCGAGGTGCAGCGCCAGGTCGATGGGCACCGAGCCGGTCGGCGTCAGCTCGGTGGCGGCGGTCACCGGCTCGTCGCCGCCCTGCCGGGCCGCGACGACGGCCGCGAGCACGGCGGCGGTCACGGTCGGCAGCACGGCCAGCGGCTGCACCATGCCCGGCGAGCGGCGGCCGACGAGCAGGCCGGCGACGGCGCCGAGGAAGGGCAGCAGCGGGACGAGGGCGGCGAGGGTGGTGGTGGTCACGCGGTGGCCTCGGCCTTCTTCGACGCGGACCCCGGCCCGGCGGCGCCGCCGGTGGCCGTTGCGTCGGTTCCGTCCGCGGTCGCGTCCGCGGGTTCGGCGGTTTCGGCCGCGGTACCGGCGACGGCCGGCTCCGCGAGGTCGCGCAGCCGGTCGACGGCGGAGGTGCCGCGGTTGCGGTACACCATCAGCACGATGGCCAGCCCGATGCCGATCTCGGCCGCGGCCACCGCGATGATGAACAGCGTGAACGACTGGCCGGAGCGCAGGGCGTCGCGGAACGCGACGTCGAAGGCGACGAGGTTGAGGTTGACGGCGTTGAGCATCAGCTCGACGGACATCAGCACCAGGATGGCGTTGCGCCGGGCCAGCACGCCGTAGAGGCCGACGCAGAACAGCAGCGCGGCCAGCACGGCCGGGTAGGCGAGATGCATTCAGTCCTCCCCGCCCCGGTCCGCGGCCCCGGAGTCGGATTCGGCCCCGGCCCCTGCCCCGGCCTCGGTTTCGGCCCCTGGTTCGGCCTCGGCCCCGCCGTTCTTCCGCGACAGCACGATCGCGCCCACCAGCGCCGCCAGCAGCAGCACCGACAGCGCCTCGAACGGCAGCACCCAGTGCCGGAAGACGCTGGCCCCCAACAGGTCCGTCGTCCCCCCGGGCTCGTCCAGGTCGATCCACGTCGTACGGAACGCGTCCACGACCAGCGTCACCAGCAGCACCGCCGCCGTCCCCGCCACGCCCAGCGCCACCCACCGGTTGCCCGAGTCGGCGTCCGGCGAGCGGCCTATCGGCGCCCGGGTCAGCATCAGCCCGAAGAGCAGCAGCACCACCACGGAGCCCACGTAGATCAGCACCTGCACCCAGGCCACGAACTCGGCCGTCAGCAGCAGGTACTCGACCGCCAGCCCGCCGAGCGCGACCACCAGCCACAGCGCGGCGTGCACCAGCTGCCGCGTCGTCACGGTGATCACGGCGGCCCCGAGGGTCACCAGGCCGGTGAGCAGGAAGACGATCTCGACGCCGGTGGGCGACAGGAAGCCGTGGGATTCGGCGGCGAGGATCATGTGCCGCCCTCCCCCGCCGGCGGCTCCGCGGCCTCCCGGGCCCGCGCCGCCTCCGCCTTCTCCACCGCCTTGCGCGCCGCGCCCAGCTCCTTCGGCTCCTCCCCCGCCGGGTCCGGCGCCGGCGGGGGCGGCACCGTCCACATCCAGTCCCGCAGCCGGTCCCGCTCGTGGGTCAGCTCATGGATGTCGGTCTCCGCGTACTCGAACTCCGGCGACCAGAAGAGCGCGTCGAACGGGCAGACCTCGATGCAGATCCCGCAGTACATGCACAGCGCGAAGTCGATCGCGAAGCGGTCGAGGACGTTGCGGCTGCGCTCCCGCCCGCCGGGGGCGGCGGGCGGCACGGTCTCCTTGTGCGAGTCGATGTAGATGCACCAGTCCGGGCACTCGCGGGCGCACAGCATGCAGACCGTGCAGTTCTCCTCGAACAGCGCGATGACGCCGCGGCTGCGCGGCGGCAGCGCGGGCAGGGCGTCGGGGTAGTGCGCGGTGTGCGAACGCCGCGTCATCGTCCGCAGCGTGATCGCCAGCCCCTTCGCAAGCCCCTTCATCGGTCAGCTCACCACCTTCACGATGCCGGTCAGCGCGATCTGCGCGAGCGCGAGCGGGATGAGGGTCGTCCAGGCGAAGCGCTGCAGCTGGTCCTCGCGCAGCCGCGGGTACGTGACGCGCAGCCAGATCACCCCGAAGGCCAGGATCCCGGTCTTCAGCAGCGTCCACAGCCAGCCGAGCCCGTCGGCGTACGGGCCGTGCCAGCCGCCGAGGAAGAGCACGGCGGTCAGCGCGCTCAGGACGACGATCCCGGCGTACTCGGCGAGGAGGAACAGGGCGAAGCGCAGGCCGGAGTACTCAGTGTACGCACCGAAGATGATCTCCGAGTCGGCGACGGGGGCGTCGAACGGCGGGCGCTGCAGCTCCGCGAGGCCGGCGGTGAAGAACACGACGCCGCCGACGAGCTGCCACGGCAGCCACCACCACTCGAAGCCGTCCACGATCCCGACGAGGGACACCGTCCCGGCGGCCATGGCGACGGAGGCGGCGGCGAGCAGCATGGGCAGCTCGTACGCGAGGAGCTGGGCGGCGGTGCGGAGGCCGCCGAGGAGCGAGTACTTGTTCGCGGACGCCCAGCCGCCCATGAGGGAGCCGAGGACGCCGACGCCCATGACGGCCAGCACGAAGAAGATCCCGGCGTCGATCGCCTGGCCGACGCCGCCGTCGGGGGCGAAGGGGATGGCGACGAGGACGACGAGGTACGGGAGGAGGGCGACGGCGGGGGCGAGCTGGAAGACCCGCCGGTCGGCGCCGGCCGGGACGACGTCCTCCTTCTGCGCGAACTTGACGCCGTCGGCGACGAGCTGGGCCCAGCCGTGGAAGCCGCCGGCGTACATGGGGCCGACGCGGCCCTGCATGTGGGCCATGACCTTGTGCTCGGTCTGGCCGACGAGGAGGGGGAAGAGCAGGAAGACGACGAGGACGCCGAGGAGGGTGAGCAGGGTTTCGAGCACGTCGTTCACGACCCACCTCCTTCGTCGGATTCCGGTGCGGGCTCGCCCGCGGCAGGTTCGGACGGCGGGGCGGGCCCGTCCGGGGCGGGCCCGTCGGGGGCGGACGGCTCCGGCGGCGCCTCGGCGCCTTCCGCGGGCGGGGTGTCCTCGCCCGGGGCGGCGGCGGGAGGCGCGGGCGGTTCGTCGCCGGGGCGCGGGCGTTCCCACGGGGCGTCGGGCGTACGGGGGCGGGCCCGCGGCGTCTCACCA
>NZ_BAAAPF010000119.1:0-19525 GCF_039531005.1 Streptomyces synnematoformans | reverse complement strand
GACCGGCCGCGAGCGGGGCCGCGCCGGGGCGGAGACCGGGGGTGACGCGGGCACTGCGGGTACCGGGGGCACCGCCGTCAACGGCCGCAAGCACGGCGCCGACCGGGCGGACGGCGTACGCGAGGCGGGTGACGCACCCGCCGCCGGCGGCGCCGACGGCACCGGCGGCGCCGACGGCGTCCGCGACGACGACCCCGTACCCGACAAACCCGCGCCCGAGGAACCCGCGGCGCCCGACGACGGCCCCGGCTCCTCCGCCGCGCCCCCCGCACGCAACGCCGCATCACCTTCGGAGGACGACCGATGACCCAATCCCCCGCCGAGGCCTCCGGACTGACCTGGCTGCTGGAGGGGTTGCTGGAGCGCACGCCGGGCGCCAGGCACGCCCTCGTCCTCTCCCGCGACGGGCTCAAGCTCTGCCACACGCCCGAACTCTCGGAGGACAGCGCCGACCAGCTCGCCGCCATCTCGGCCGGCATCCAGAGCCTGTCGCACGGCGCCTCCGTCGAGTTCGGCGACGGCAGCGGCGGCGTACGGCAGTCGATGACCGAGTTCTACGGCGGCATCCTCTTCATCGCCGAGGCCGGCTCCGGCAGCCACGTCGCCGTGATCGCCGCGGAGACCGCCGACCCCGGGCTCGTCGGCCACAACATGCTGGAGCTGGTCGAGCAGCTCGGCGAGCACCTCAGCGCGCCGCCGCGCGGGCCGGTGCCCGGGGCCGAGGGAGTTGCGGCGCCGTGACCCGCGCCGGCCGGGACGACGATCCGGACCGGCTGTACACCCTGACAGGGGGGCGCAGCCGGCCCGCCAGCGACGAGTTCGACCTCGTCACCCTGGTGGTCGCCGAGTGCGAGCCGACGCCGGGCATGCAGTCCGAGCACGCGGCCATCCTGCGCATCTGCCGGACCCCGACCGCCGTGGTGGAGCTGTCCGCCGACCTCGGCCTGCCCGTCGGCATCACCAAGATCCTGCTGTCCGACCTGCTGGCCGCCGGCCGGATCACCGCGCGCCATCCGCGGTACGCGCCGCCGCGCACGCCCGGGGGTGTGCGGTTCGCCGATCCCGAGACTCTGGAGAAGGTGCTCGTTGGACTCCGCGACCTCTGACCCGCCCGCGACGCCCGAGCGCGCCCCGCTCGCCCGTACGACGGACAACGGGCTGAAGATCGTCATCGTCGGCGGCTTCGGCGTCGGCAAGACCACCATGGTCCAGTCCGTCAGCGACATCCGGCCGCTGAACACCGAGGAGACCATGACCCTGGCCGGCCGCGGCATCGACGACCGCAGCGCCGTGCCCGGCAAGACGGCCACCACCGTCGCCTTCGACTTCGGGCGCATCAGCCTCGACGAGCGCACCGTGCTCTACCTCTTCGGGGCGCCGGGCCAGGAGCGGTTCTGGTTCCTGTGGGACCGGCTGTTCTCCGGGTCGCTCGGCGCCATCGTCCTCGTCGACCACCGCAGGCTCGCCGACTCCTGGTACGCCATCGACCGGCTGGAGCACCACGGCACGCCGTTCATCGTCGCCCGCAACGACTTCGGCGGCCCGCCGTACACCCGCGCCGAGGTGCGCGACGCGCTCGACCTCGACCCGCACGTCCCGCTGGTCGACTGCGACGCGCGGTCCCGCGAGTCCAGCAAGGGCGTGCTGATCGCCCTGGTCGAGCACCTGCAGCGCCTCGCCACCGGAACCGCCGGAACCGCCGCCACCGCCCCCACCGCCCCCACCGCACCGGAGACCGCGACATGACCCCGACCCCCGAGGACCAGGCCGCACGCGAGGGGAGCGGCGCGGCGGAAGCGCAGGGCGCGCAGGGTGCCGGGCCGGGCGCCGAACCGGCCCGTTCCACCGAGTCCGCCGGCGCCTCCGGGCCCGCGGCGGCCACGGAGGCCGGCTGCCCCGCGCACGCGGGAGCCGTGCCCCTCGGCGGCCCCCGCTTCCACACCGACCCGCGCGACCTCTACCGTGAGATGCGCCGCGACCACGGCCCCGTCGTCCCCGTCGAGCTGCCCGGCGACATCCCCGCCTGGCTCGTCATCGGCTACCGCGAGCTGCACCAGGTCACCTCCGACCCCGACCTCTTCGTGCGGGACCGCGGGCTGTGGAACCAGTGGGAGAAGATCCCGTCCGACTGGCCGCTGCTGCCGATGGTCGGCCAGGTCATGCCGTCCATCCACTTCACCGCCTCCGCCGCCGACCACCGCCGGCACGCCGTCATGGTCGGCGCCGCGCTGGAGAGCGTCGACCCCTTCGACCTGCGCCGGCACTGCGAACAGCTCGCCGACCGGCTCATCGACTCCTTCTGCTCCCGCGGCAACGCCGAACTCGTCGGCGACTACGCCGTGCCGCTGCCCGTCCTCGTCCTCGCCCGGCTCATCGGCTTCCCCGACGCCGAGGGGCGGCAGCTCGCGCAGGTGCTCAACGAGCTGGCGGACGGCGGGCCCGGGGCGCTCAAGGCGTACGAGACGTTCGTCGGGCACATGACCCGGCTGGTCGCCGAGAAGCGGCTCACGCCCGGCCAGGACGTCGCCTCGCGGATGCTGGCCGACCCCATGCACTTCACCGACGAAGAGGTCATGCTCGACCTCAAGGACACCACCGCCGCCGGCTTCCTGCCCACCGCCGACTGGATCGGCAACTCCATCCGGCTCATGCTCACCGACGACCGCTTCGCCGCCGCTCTCGGCGGCGGGCGGCACAGCGTCGGCCAGGCGATGAACGAGGTGCTGTGGGAGGACACCCCGACGCAGATCCTCGTCGGCCGCTGGGCGGCGCGCGACACCCAGCTCGGCGGGCGGCCCGTCGGCGCCGGCGACCTGCTGCTCCTCGGCCTCGCCGCCGCCAACGACGACCCGGAGATCAAGCAGGCCCTGGGCGGCACGGGCGGCGGGTACGGGGACCACGGCGGCGGGGGCGTGCCCGCGCAGGCGGGCAACAGCGCCCACTTCGCCTTCAGCTACGGCGACTTCCGCTGCCCCTTCCCGGCCCAGGAGATCGCTGAGATCATCGCCCGTACGGGCATCGAGGTGCTCCTCGACCGGCTGCCCGACCTGGACCTGTCCGTGCCGGCCCGGACGCTGGTGCGGCGGCCCTCCCCGTTCCTGCGCGGGATGACGGCGCTGCCGGTCACCTTCACCCCCGTACGCGCTGCAGGAGGTCATCCGTGAACTGCCCGCACGCCGCCGCCCACTCCGGTTCCGGTTCCGGCGCCGGAGGGCCCGCCGCCCTTCCCGAGCCGCTCGCCATCGACCCCCTCGTACGCGACCTCGCGGGCGAGACCGCGCAGCTGTGCGCCGCACCCCCGCTCACCCGGATCGAGCTGTTGGGCGCGCCCGCGTGGACCGTCACGCGGCACGCGGAGGCGCGGCAACTGCTCACCGACGCCCGGCTGGTCAAGGACATCGGCGCCTGGCGGCTGTGGCAGACCGGTGCGGTCACGGCGGAGTGGCCGCTGATCGGGATGGTGAACCCGGGCCGGTCCATGTTCACGGTCGACGGCGCCGAGCACCGGCGGCTGCGCGCCAAGACGGCGCAGGCCATCACGCCGCGGCGGCTCGACGCGCTGCGGCCGGTGGTCGAGCGGGTGACGGCCGAACTGCTGGACGCGCTGGAGTCCGCGGCCGCCGCCGGCGACGGGGTCGTCGACCTCAAGGAGGTCTTCGCGCAGCCGCTGCCGATGCGGGTGGTGTGCGCGCTGATGGGCGTCGCCGAGTCGGAGATACCGCGGCAGATGCGGCTGTGGAAGGCGTTCTTCTCCATGCTCACCCCGCAGGACGAGCGGCTCGCGGTGATGGCGGAGCTCGACCGCGTGTTCACGGACATGGTGCGGCAGAAGACCGCGGCGCCCGCCGACGACCTGACGAGCGCGCTGATCCTCGCCGACGAGGGCGGCGAGCCGCTGACCGAGGAAGAGGTCGTCGGCAACCTGAAGTCGATGATCGCGGCCGGGCACGAGACCACGATCACGCTCCTGCTCACCACCGTGCGCGGGCTGCTGACGCACCCCGGGCAGCTCGATCTGGTCCGGGCGGGCACGGTGACGTGGGAGACCGCGATCGAGGAGGCGCTGCGCCACGACCCGCCGGTGACCCACCTGCTGATGCGGTTCGCCACCGAGGACATCGAGATCGCCGGCACGGTGATCGAGAAGGGCGAGGGCGTCGTCATCTCGTACCGCGCGATCGGCCGGGACGCCGGGCACCACGGGGCGGACGCGGACGCCTTCGACGTGGCGCGGCCGACGCCGATCCGGCACATGACGTTCGGGCACGGGCCGCACATCTGCCCGGGCGCGGCGCTGTCGCGGCTGGAGGCGGCGGTGGCGCTGCCGGCGCTCTTCGCGCGGTTCCCGGGGCTGCGGGCGGCGGTGCCGGCGGGGGAGATCCGGAACCTGCCGGTGCTGACGCAGAACGACCTGGAGTCCTTCCCGGTACGGCTCGCCTGACGCCGGGCGCGGGTGCGCCGGGCGCGGGGGCGGGTGCCACGGGGCTGCCGGCGCGCCCGACGCCGCCGGCCCGCCCGTACGCGACCCCTGCACCGGCCCCTGCGCACACCGCCCCCTCCCCCCTCCCCCTGTCCGTAACCCGCCTGGCCCCGCCCGGTCGCCGTCCCGCCCGGGACGGGGAAACCTGGGGGACGACGGCAGGGG
Source organism: Streptomyces synnematoformans (assembly GCF_039531005.1). Lineage (NCBI taxonomy): Bacteria > Bacillati > Actinomycetota > Actinomycetes > Kitasatosporales > Streptomycetaceae > Streptomyces > Streptomyces synnematoformans. Next base: position 14,880 of record NZ_BAAAPF010000119.1, on the reverse strand, counting down.
CCCGCATGTCGGCCGCACGGGAGGACAGCGCAGGACGGGCATCGCGCAGGAGAGGGCAGGTGCGGCCGGTGCGGGAGGACGGCGGGCAGGGCGCGGGGCCGGGGCGCGGCCGGCACCGACCGGGGCGCGGTCCGTACGACGACAGCCGCGTCTACCGCGTCGGCAGCCGCGCGCTGGAGCCCGGCGACCGGTCCCGGGGCACCGACGTGGCCAGCACCGGCGAGCGGCGCGTCGGGTGGGCGCTGCGGTGGCTGCCGGCGGCGCTGATCATCACCGGTGCGGTGTTCTACTGGGTCACGCCGGAGGGCCTGACCTCGTCGCCGTTCTTCGAGTCCGCGCCGCTGGTCGCCGCCGGGCTGCTGTCGCTGCGCGCGACGGTGATCACCGCCGTGGCCGCGGTCGTCGTCGACGTCCTGCTGGAGATCGCCAACGGCACCGCGGAGTACTCCGAGTCCATCATCGAGATGATCTCGCAGTCGGTGATCGGCGCGCTGGCGATCGGCATGAACGTCCTCATCCAGCGCAACTACCGCCGGCTGACCTCCGCCCGGCACGTCGCCGTCGCCGCGCAGCGCGCCGTGCTGCCGAACCCGCCGGACGGCTTCGGCGGCGGCCTGCTGCGGGTCGCCGCCCGCTACCAGGCCGCCGACGCCGACGCCCGGATCGGCGGCGACCTCTACGCCGTGCAGGAGAGCCCGTACGGCGTGCGCTGCATCGTCGGCGACGTACGCGGCAAGGGGCTGGAGGCGGTGGAGTCCGTGGCGGTCGTCGTCGGCGCCTTCCGGGAGGCGGCCGAGCAGGAGGCACGGCTCGCCGGGGTGGCGCGGCGGCTGGAACGGGCGCTGCAGCGTGAGGAGACGGGGCGCAGCGGGCTGGACCGGGTGGAGGGGTTCACGACCGCGGTGCTGGCGGAGGTCGACCGCGACGGCGGCACGCTGCGGCTGCTCAACCGCGGCCACCCGGCGCCCCTGCTGCTGGGGTCGGACGGCGGGGCGCGGCTGCTGCAGCCGCACGAGCACGCGCTGCCGCTGGGCATGGGCGACCTGGGGACGTGGCCGGACGAGCTGCTGGAGGTGACGTTCCCGCCGGGCGCGTCGCTCGTGCTCTACACGGACGGCGTGACGGAGGCGCGGAACGCCGCGGGCGTGTTCTACGACCCGCTGGAGCGGATGGCGGGCCGTGTCTTCGACGGTCCCCACGAGCTGCTGGACACCCTCCTGGACGACGTGACGCGGTACACGGGCGGGCGCGTCGCGGACGACATGGCGCTGTTCGCCCTGTCCCGTTCCCGCTCCCGTTTTCTTCCCGTTCCGGCTCACGCTCCGTAATGGAACAGCCTCCCTCCGCATAACAACTGATACACGATCAGCTAACGACAGGACCTCACCCCGTGTGGCCGACGCGGCAACTTGTCCGTTTCAGCAGCCACATGCCCCGTATCGTCCGCGGCAAAGAACAACTGAATAACGGGAACGGCTTGGAATCGAACGCCGTCGTCCGCTAGCGTGCGGTAACGCAGCGCGGTCGTCACTGCCGCCGCAAGAGGCGGCTCCGTGCGCCGTCGCCGAATCCCGCACGTGCAACAACTGCAGCAACTGCAACACCTAGGGAACCGGGGAACCACCACCTTGGGGTGAATCGGGCCAATCTCCGCAGGAGGCGGGCCCGTAGGAGACCTTCCTGCTCCGAACCCGTCAGCTAACCCGGTAGGCGAGAAGGAAGGAAAGGAGTACGCCTTCGTGGCGTCCTACAGGTCTGGGCCCGGCTACGGCCATGGCTATGACGATTACGGCTACGGCGGTAATGACGGCTATGACCGTTATGCGTCCGACGGTACCGCCCCCGAGGGGTATGCGCCCGCCCCTTACGCCGCCGAAGAGCCGGCCGACGAAGGCATCCCGGAAGTCCTCCCCGAGGACGACCTTCCCTCCCGCGGCCGCCGGCGTCTCCCCAAGCAGCGCGGCGGCAGCATGGCGCGCAGCGGCGCCGTGCTCGGCGTCGGCGTCTTCGCCGCCGTCGGCGCGGGCAGCATGGCCACGGCGCAGGAGAAGCCCGCGGTCGCGATATCCATGCCCGACCAGGTCGACGCCGTCGCGAGCGGGATAGGCGCCCAGCTCCCGGACGCGGAGAGCCTGCCGGGCGTCGGCGAGCTGATGCCCGCCGAGGACGAGCCCGCCGTTGACGACACCGTCGTCACCACCGCCCCGCTCACCCAGGTCAGCTACGCCTCCGACACCGGCTCGGACAGCGCGACCCCGGCCGCCGACTCCGGCGAGGCCCTGCGGGCGCGCATCCTGGAGCAGGCCGACCAGCAGCAGGCGGAGGCCGACGCCTCGGCCCGCGCCGCCGCCGAGGCCGAGGCCGCCAAGCAGGCGGCCGAGGAGGCCGCCGACGCGAAGGCGGCGGAAGAGGAGCGCCAGCGCCGTCTGGAGGAGGAGCGCCGCCGCAAGGCCGAGGAGGAGGCCCGCCGCAAGGCGGAGGCCGAGCGCCTCGCCAAGCTCGCCGCCAGCTACGTCGCCCCGCTCAGCGGCTACACCCTCACCTCCACGTTCGGCGAGTCCGGCGCCATGTGGGCCGCGGGCCACACCGGGCAGGACTTCGCCGCCTCCACCGGCACCCCGGTCAAGGCCGTGCACGGCGGCACGATCACCGAGGCCGGCTGGGCCGGCTCGTACGGCTACCGCATCGTCCTCACGCTCGAAGACGGCACCGAGATCTGGTACTGCCACCTGTCCTCCATCATCCAGTCCTCCGGCGAGGTCACGACCGCCGACGTCATCGGGCGCGTGGGCGCCACCGGCAACGTCACCGGTCCGCACCTGCACCTGGAGGTACGACCCGGCGGCGGGGACGCGATAGACCCCCTCGCCTGGCTGCGCAACAACGGCGCACCGGTCTGACGGCGGCGGACCCCGCCCGGCCGCCCCGTGGCCGGAACGGGAACCCGCCCGCTGGACGGACCGCAAGCCCCCATAAGCCCCTTTCCCACGTCTCCGGCGTGTCCGTACGCACCTTCCCCCCGTGGCGTCCGGGCGCGCGCCGAGACCGCCGGCGGCCCTGGTGGCCGACCCCCCGACACCAGGGCCGTCGGCCTTTTCACCCCCGGCCCGCCCCCCGGCGCCCGGCCGGCCGCCCCGCCGGGCTCGACACGTGGCCGATGCTGCCCGGGACCGACAGCAGCGCCTCGTACCAGGCCGTGGCCATCTTGCTGTAGCCACCCGCGTGCGGGTGGACGCCGTCGGCGAGGTCGCCGGCGTTCAGGGCGCTGAACATGTCGACCAGGTGCACCTTCTTCCCGGCGCCTGCCGCGCTGTCCACGATCCCGGGGATCGCGGCGTTCAGCGCCCGGAGGTTCGCGTCGTCCCAGCCCAGCGGGATGATCGTGGCCACGAAGAGGATCGCGTCCGGGGCGAGCGCGGTGATGCGGTCGACCAGCGTGGCTAGCCGCGCGGGCGCGCCCGCCGGGTCGGGGCCGTACACGTCGTTGGTGCCGATGTGCAGCAGGATCGTCTGCGGGCTGTAGGCGCCCAGCCAGCCCGTGATGTTCTGGTCGATCTGCCCGATCGTCCAGCCCGAGTGACCCTCGTGGTCCCGGTCGCCGAGGCTGCCGGGGCCGTTGCGCATCGACCCGACGAAGTCGACCGTGTAGCCGCCGTTCAGGAACTTCTGCCACAGGTCGACGCGGTAGCCGCCCGGCACGTTGAAGCCGTCGGTGATGGAGTCGCCGAGCGGCATGACCCGCACCCCCGCCTGCAGGGGCTGGGCGGCATGGGCCGTGCCGGGGACCGCGGTGCCGAGCGCGGCGGGGGCCGCGGCCACGGCGAGCGTGCCGAAGAGGAACTGCCGTCGACTGGTCATGCTGGCCATGAGGTGCCGTCCTTTGTCGTGGGGGCTGGGCCGTGAGCGTGACGACGCCCACGGCCACGGGATCGCGACGCCCGGTCCTCTGTGCGGGGGACCTCGTTGAAGTCGCGCGAGGGCCGGACCATTTGCGGGTGCTGGTCGGCGCGGGCGGCCGGGGCAGTCCGGCACGGGATGGAGGACGAGGCCGTCAAGGGCGTCTCCCTGGCGTGGGGATGGCGACCGCGGTCCTCCCTCGGGACGTGCAGCCACACCCGGCCCTTCGGCCCCTGGAGGCCCGGGTGCGGGGAGGCACACGGGCGACGTGGAAGCGCTCCCAGCGCCACCAACGTAGGCCTGCCGTAACGTTCACGCAACAACGCGTCGGCCAGAGCCCGGGAACCGTCCGATCTCCCGCCGTCATCCGGCATCATCCGGTGAATGCTCGCAACCGACGGGAGTTGGCGCCTGACCGGCCGGATCGCGCGGATCGCGCGGCTCGGACTGCTGTGGCTCTGCGGCCTCGTGGTTGTTGTCTACGCGCCCGTGCTGTGGCTGATCGCCCTTCTGGGCCGCTGCGCCCTCAAGGGCGAAGACTCCCTGTTCTGCACGGCCCCGGGCTCCTGGACGCTCATGCTGCTACCGGTGTTCGTCCTCCCCGTCACGCTCGTCGCCGGCACGCGGGCCGCGCTGCGGGACGGCGGCAGGAGCCTGGGCCTGTGGGCCGTGTGCCTCGCCGTGATCGCGGCGCTCGGTGCGGCGTATGGCTACCTCGGCAAGATGTGGTGAGCGCCTCCCCGCGGGAGACCGCCGGACGCCGGACCGCCGAGGCCGTCCGCCTCGTCCGCCTCGTCCGCCCCGTCCGTCCGCCGACCGGGGCGGCCTACTCCCCGGGGCCGCAGAGGCAGAACGGATGCCCGGCCGGATCGGCGAACACCGGACAACTGCCGCCCGCCTCGGAGAGCCTCGTGGCCCCGAGCCGCAGCGCCAGCTCGCCCGCGGCGGCGGAGTCGTCGACGCCGAAGCAGATGTGCATCTGCTGGGGATACTCGCGCTCCTGGTCGGGCCAGAGCGGCGGCCGGTAGCCCGCCACCTCCTCGAACGCCAGTCGTGGAAAGCTGTCGTCGTCCTTGGCGATCACCATCCAGTCCTCACGGATGACCCGCATGCCGAGCAACCGCGTGTAGAAGTCGGCAAGCTCGCGGGCATCGGCGCAGTCGAGCACGATGTTCCTGACGTAGGCGTCCATGGGGCCACACTGCCACGGCGGACCAACACCGGCCGGCGAACCGGGCCGCGCGCGGGACGCCCCGCAGCGCCGCGAAGCCGACGCCGGTCAGGCGAGGTTCATGCGGCGGTGACGCGGGCGCGGCGCTTGGCAGCGGCGGGAGGAAGGCCCCCTGGGGCGGCACCTGAGGATGCATCGCCCGCACCGCCTGCGGCACCCGTGCCCCCCGCGCGGCCCGCCGGGGTGCCGACCGCACCGCCCGCCGCACCACCGCCCGCTGGACCGCCCGCCGCACGGCCCATGGCATCCCCGGCGGCGATTTCGCCCAGGACCGCGCGGATGGTGTGCAGCATCAGCCGGGGGCGATCGAAGACGTCGGATGCCGTGAACCGGAGTATGCGCCGGACGTCGGGGCAGCGCCCGAGGTCGTTGAAGCGCTCGACGTCGGCCAGGTGGGCCGCCCTGCCGCCGTGGAAGGCGTACCCCTCGATCTCCACGACCAGTCCCGCCACCGGGAAGAAGAAGTCGACCCGCATCCGGCGGCCGTTGGGCGCGGTGAACGGCGCCTGGCTGAGCGGCCGCAACCCGGCGTCGTGCATGCGCAGCCGCGCCACGGTCTCCGCGGGGGACCCCGAGCGCGGGTCGGCCAGCGCCAGCCGCTGCCGCGCAGCGACGACTCCCCGCCGCCGCCCGGTGCCGACCAGGGCCTCGGAAACCGTGTGCAGGTCGGTGACCTGCTCCCGCCACCGCGGCGGCCACCCGTCCCCGTAGGCCAACGGGCGTTGCGTCATGGCCGACTCCACGGCGACCAGCGCCGCGTCCCGCTCAGCGGTGCGCAACAGGTCGACGAGAGTCCGGACGACGCTCGTCACCCGCAGCCCGGCGACGGTCACGACCTCGTCCTCGTCCACGTCGGTCCGGTGCAGCACACCCCCCTCCGGCGCCCGGCCCCGCCCCCGCACATGGGTGAACTCCGGCCGCACCGCCGGCACTTCGATCCCGAACAGGTGGGCGGCGGCACTGTGACTCACGACCAACTCCGGCCGCCCGGCCTGCGCCACACGCAACCGCAGCCGCATGTCGTCAGCCCGTCCGGGCTCCACCCACACCCCGGCCCGAGCCTTCCGCCACCCCTCTTTCCGCAACCTCCGCGTCAAAGCCCCGGACGACCACCCGGCCGCCACCGCCTCGGCACAGACCAACACGCCACCGTTCCGCGCCGCCAACTCATCCAGCGGCCTCTGTTCCCCCGTCATGCCCCAAGCCTCTCGCGGATTTCCAAACTCCGCTTCCCCCTGTGGACAACTCCACCCCCACGAGGTTTCGGGCAGGTCAGCGGCCTCCGGAGAACTCCCCAGCCCGAACCCCGGCAACGAAGGCACGCCACCCCGCCGCTCACACTGTCAGCGGGTGCAGGAGAGCTGGCGCTTGCGGGTCAGGTGCGAGCTGCCTGCATCCCGCCTGCGCGCTTGTCCGTAAGCTCCTCCAAGGTCACCGGCGTGCAGTCGTGGGCGGTGATGACCTCCTGCACCGCCAAAACCCAACGCAGTCGAACGGGGTGGCCGTACGGGACCAGGGTGAGGGCGTTCTTCGCCGTGCTGGGAAGTGGCTTCAGAGTCACCGGATGATAGACGAGTCCGGCTACGCCCCAGCTCGACGTTCGTCCCACCAAAGCGGCGGAGTGGGCTCGGCGCAGGCGAGGGCAGTGACGTACGGCCTCATTCGCGCACTCCTCATGGACTGGCGGCTGGCTCATGCGCTCGCCGGCGGCGATGGGTGTGTCCCCGGCGACCACGAAGAGCAGCGGTTCGCCCGCGGGCGCGGCCGGGGCGAAGCAGACCTGGCACAACCTGTCAGTCATTGCGCGCCGCTGACGCGGCCCGTGCACGAGTCCCATCTGTGCGCGCCCTTTGCCCGGCGCCTCCGGAATGCGCTTCCACAGCAACCCGCGATGGCGGTCCGTCGGCCGCTCGTCCGCGTATCCGATTCCTTCGCCGCCGAGGAAGGGCAGCCATCGCCGCGTCACCTGCGCGGCAGCCGGCGCTTCGCCCGTCCACGGAGCGATCGCGGGTACCCGCAGCCCGTGTTGGTAGTAGTGCTTCCTCTGCGGCGTCATGTCACTCCCTGAGCCGGAGCCGAGCAGGCTCTCCGTCGTGGGCCTCTTGAGACGAGAGAGCGTCGTCGAGGGACCGGAGGCGGACAACTTGCATGCGTCACAGCTTCCGGGGATCGGCATGGCGCATCACAGCTTTTTTCACAGGTGTCTATGGCGTCGACTGATCCTTGCCAGACTGGGCACGCAGCCGATCAATGTCGGGAAAGGAGGCGAACCATGGTTCGAGACCTACGGGCACATGGCCCTTCATGCGCGCGACGTTTACGTGTGCAAGGCACTGCCGAGGGGCGGACACCCCAGGAGATCGCCGAGACGATTCACCGGCACTGCTCTGTGTCCCTGCTACGTGCCCACCGCCTGGCCCGGGGACTGACCCTGAAGAGCGCCGCCGCGGAGCTACGAAACCTGGGAGCCGGTCACGGCGAGAAAGCTCCGAAGCCGGACCCCATCCAACTGGGTTACTGGGAGACCGGAAGAAATCACCCCAGGCCCCTCACCGTTGAACTGCTGTGCTCCTTCTACGCTTCCACACCCGAAGAGATCGGCTTGACATGTACGGCAACAATGCAGGCACTTACGCTGCCTGGAACCCCGGATATTCGGACGTGTCCGTCCGCCGGTGGATCCTTCGGGCTACGTCTTGACGCAGCACGGCGCGAAGTGGACCGCACCCTGGCCTCCGCCACCGTGAGTCCCGCTCAACTTGATCTGCTGGACGAGCGGATTCTCTGGGCACGACAGCTGTACCTGTATTCGCCTCCGGCGCCCATGCTGGAAACCCTCCTCAGTCTCCTTGCGGATGTCGAGGACCTCGCCGGGGACCGGCAGCCGGCTGCGGTTCAGGTTCGGCTGTCGGAACTTACGGCGGTCCTCTCGACGCTGACCGCCGACTCCTTGATGAAGCTCGGCGACTTGACCAGGTCACAGGCGTGGTACGGGACGGCACGCGCCGCCGCGGATGACAGCGGCAACGTCGAGTTGCGCGCGAGAGTCAGAGCGCAGGCCGCGATGCTGCCGTTCTACTACGGGCCTCTCGAAGTCGCCGTCGCCCTCACCCGAGAGGCCAGGATGATGACCCGCGGCCGACCATCGGCCACCACCGCTTTCGCCGCGGCTGCGGAGGCACGTGCTCTTGCGAGGCTCGGCGACGCCCGCGAAGCGCAGGATGCACTGCACAACGCGGCCGACCTGTTCGAACGGAGCGGATCGGGAGCCGACACCGATGACGCCTTCTCGTTTCCCGAGCGGCGGTTCCTGCTGTACCGCAGCGGGGCGTTGACCGCTCTCGGAAACACGAATCAGGCCCGCAGGGTCCAGGCGCGGGCCCGGGACCTCTATCCGGCCAAGACAGGCATCGATCCAGCCCTGCTCCAACTGGAAACGGCGATCTGCTCTGCCCTCGACCAGTGCCCGGCCGACGCCTGCGACCTCGCGGGTTCCGCGATCCTGACCACCCTTCCCGCCCACCGGACGCCGATCTTGCGAGCACGGGCTCGCGAGGTGATCCGAGTGCTGCCACCCCCGACGCGCAGCAGTCGACCGGCACGTGAACTGCGGGAAATCCTGGCCTTGCCGCCGGGGGCGAGGTGACAGCGGGGTCCGCGGTGGGCGACCTTGGACCCATGACAGCAGCGGCGTCGATAGCGGGTGGCTTCACCGAGTCCGAGAGGCGACACATTCTGGACCGGGCGTGCGCGGCGGTCGGTCTGGACAGTTCGGGCGCCCGTCTGCTGCGCGGCCATACGAACGCCGTCATTCTCCTGGCCGGGAAACCGGTGGTGGTGAAGATCGCGAGGCGCGGGTCACAGCTTGCCGACGTGGCCCGTACCGTGACGCTCGTTCGGTGGCTGATGAGTGTGGGATTCCCGACTGTCTCCCTCTTGCCTGTCGATCAGCCGGTGGTCGTCGACCAGCATGCCGTGACGTTCTGGACCTACCTTCCCCAGCCATCCGATCCGGTAGCGGCTGCGCAACTTGCCGGTCCTCTCTACGCACTTCACTCGCTGACCCCACCGCTGGCGCTACCGGCGCACGACAACGTACGTGCCATTCGCCGCTCGATCTCGGCGATCACCCATCTCCCGACACCGACGGTGAATTTTCTGTCAGGCTGCGCGGATCGGCTCGAATGCGAACTTCAGGAGATCGACTTCGACCGACAGCCAGGCATCATTCAAGGTGACCCGCAGCACAGAAACGCCTTGCACACGCAGGCGGGAGTGGTTCTGTGTGACTGGGATACGGTATCCCTCGGACAGCCGGAGTGGGATTTGGTTACTGTCGAGATACATTGCCGCAGATTCGGTCACGGGAGCCGACACTACGAGCGGTTCGCGGAAGCCTACGGCTGGGACGTGATGCGGTGGCCGGGGTACAACACTTTGGCCCGGATCCGTGAACTTCGAATGATCACCACGAACGCCCGAAAGGTGGGGCATACACCGGGTAGCCTGGAGGAAGTCAAGCGCAGGATCGAAGGCGTCCGGCGCGGTGACACCGAACTCCGGTGGCGAATATTGTGACCGAGACCCCGCCCAACGGCGCCGCCGAGGCCCTTCTGGCCATCTACCGCCAAGAATCCCTCCGCGGTGACTCCGAGTTGAGCGTCTGCGTGTTCGAAGACGCCGCAAACCCCCGGATTACCGAAATCCTCCGCTGGCTGAACCCCTACGGCTGCGACAACAACCATGCGCTGATCTGTTACGCCCAGCGGGAGCGGTGTTGGCGGATGTAGGTTACATCTATGGTGTGGTCGGGATGCACCGTGAGTGGCGAACGCTCGGCCCCCGTTAGTCCATTGATAACAATCAACGAGTCGGAGAGTTGCAGCGCACCTCGATCAAATCGCGTGTGACAATTCGGACAGAGGCAGAGCACGTTGCCGAGGACATCCGGCCCGTCGTGAGGTCTGCCAAGAGCCTGGATGTGGGCGCCCTCACTGTAGGCGACGCCGGTGGGCGAAACAAGTATTCGTTCGCCGCAAATCTGGCACGTGTTGTCGTACATCCCCTTCACTCGCTGTACGACTCGTGAGTCGCGCTTACGCTGCTCCCGCTCGATGTACTCCCGCGTCAGCTCTTCCAGAGCCGTCGGGGTGTCAGCGGGCCGGGCTGCGGGGTGGGGTGCAGGCTGTTCGCCTGGGTGAAGCTTCGTGAGCCTGAATTGGCATATTCGGAAACCCTCGATACCTATCGTGAACCAGTGTTCCCGAACTTGCCACAGGCCCCGATAGCGATACCCGCCTTCTGCTCGTCGCCGTCTTATATCGAGCCCTTGGATGACGCGCACCGGGAGCCCTTGGGCTTGTGAGACGACCAGCGCCGCCGTGCCACGCGTGTCGATGTGCTGGTCGGCTACCTGGAGGCGGCTGTCGCGGTCTCGACCACCGGCGCCGGTGTAGATGATCTCGTCGTCGCCGTAGACATCATCGGCGTAGCCGCCGGAGAGCACGATCGAGTCCGCACCCGTCTTCTCGGTGCCGGAGATGCCCTGGTCCTTGAACCGGTGCAGCTCGGCTTCGTACAGGGCGCGATGCGACGCGAACCAGTCGCCGTCCTCCACGCCTGGCGGTTCGCCGAAGAAGGCGGTCTTGGGCTGCCTCGGCACGGGACTCCTCATTCACTCTGCGCCCGCGTGCGCGGGCGGGGCCACCGCAAGGGATGACGGCATCGTAGGACGGCCGTCTGACAGCGGGGGAGTGTCGTGGAGTTCGGTCAGGCGGGAGGGTGGGGGCGGGGTGGGGTGGTGGTGTAGGCGGCTCTGATGAGGGCGGGTTGGGCTATGGACTTGTGGGTCCACATCGTGGTGAGCAGGGCCCGTTCGCGGGCTGCGAAGTCCGGGGCCGGGCGGCCGCGGGCGGCCTGGGCGCGGAGCAGGGCCAGGTTCGTCGCCGAGCGCTCGTACTCGGCTACCGCGCGGCGGGCGTCGTCGCCGTGGGCGTGGGCCGCCAGGGTGCGGGCTATCTTGCGGACGCGCAGGGAGGAGAGGGCCACCGGTTCTGCGGGGACCAGCCAGCCGGCGTGGGCGTAGGCGGGCAGCTGGTCGCGTATGGTGCGGAGCTTGCCGCCGCGGGACCAGATCGCGAGCCAGACGAGCAGCCCGAACACCGGGGCCATCACGAAGGCGTACGCGCCGAGGAAGGCGTAGCCGTTCATCACGGCGGAGCCGTTCCACAGGGCGTGCAGGGCGATCGCCAGGAGCAGGCCGGCCGCCGGCAGGAGTGCGCGGCGTATTCGCTGGTGGGGGTGGGTCAGGGCGGCCATGGCGAGGCCCAGGCCGGCCATCGCCGTGAACAGCGGGTGCGCGAACGGGGAGAAGACGGCGCGGGCGATGAACGTCACGGTCACCGAGGCCAGCGGTCCGGAGTCGCCGAAGGCCTGGTCCTCGTCGTACGCCCGGCCCAGGTACAGGATGTTCTCGGTGAACGCGAAGCCCGTAGCGGTGATGCCCGCGAGCACCAGGCCGTCGACCAGGCCGGAGAAGTAGTGCCTGCGGAAGAGGAACAGCAGCAGGATCACGGCCGCCTTCGCCGTCTCCTCCACCACCGGCGCCACCACCGCCATCCCCCACAGGTCCGCCTCGCGCGACGACGCCGTGGGCAGGCCGGTGGCGATCCAGCGGGCGGCGAAGGTGTTCGCCAGCATCGCGACGAGCGTGGCGGCGAAGGCGCCCCAGGAGAACGCGAAGACGCGGTACCGCCAGGGGCCGGGGGCGACCCGGTCCAGCCAGAGGTAGCCCGCGAGCAGCAGCGGCACCGGCAGCAGCGCCAGCCCGCCGCCGACGAGCATCCCGCGTGTGCCGGTCTCCTCCCGCACCAGCGCCAGGATGGCCAGGCCGGCCAGCGCCAGCACGGTCGCCACCGCGCCTATGCGCGGGCCCCTCCTGCGCCAGAACCTTCGGCGGGCGTGGACGGGGGCGGGGTCAGGGGCGGGGGATGCGGGTGGCTCGAAGGGGTCCGCGGGCTCGGTCGGTCCCGCCGGCTGCTCGGGCGCGTCTCCGTACACCGGCCGCGGTCCGAACCCCTCGGGCTCCCGCGGCCGGGACATGAGCTGAGCGCCTTCGTACTGCACCCCTCGACCCTAGTCAGTCACCGCCGCCGTGCGCGACGGGCTATTTATCGCCGATGCGGTGGAAGAGCAGATCATTCACGACATGCCCCTTTCCGAGCCCCTGGCCCTCGAAGCGCGTACGCGGACGGAAGTCCGGGCGCGGCGCGTACCCGCCGCCGGGCTGGGCGTTCTCGAAGTACGGCGACGCCTCCAGCGTCTCCAGCATCCACTCCGCGTACGGCTCCCAGTCCGTCGCGCAGTGCAGCAGCGCGCCCGGTGCCATCCGCGACGCGGCCAGCTCCAGAAACTCCGGCTGGATGAGCCGGCGCTTGTGGTGCCGCTTCTTGGGCCACGGGTCCGGGAAGTAGACCCGGATTCCCGCGAGCGCCTCCGGGGGCAGCATCTCGCGGAGCAGGATGACGGCGTCGCCGTTTCCGATGCGTACGTTCGTCAGCCCCCGCTGCTCCGTGAGCCGCAGCAGGTTGCCCTGGCCGGGGGTGTGGACGTCGACGGCGAGGATGCCGGTGGCCGGGTCTGCCGCGGCCATCTCGGCGGTCGCCTCGCCCATGCCGAAGCCGATCTCCAGTACGACCGGGAGGCCGTCGAAGAGGTCGTCGAGATCGAGGACGTGCTCGCCGTCGATGTCGAATCCCCACTTCGGCCAGAGCCGCTGCAGCGCCGCGCCCTGCGCGAGGGTCACGCGACTGCGGCGCGGGACGAAGGAGCGGACGCGGCGCTCGTGGTGCGGCCCGGCGGGCGCGGGGGAGGGGCCGTCGGGGAACCTGGGCTGGGGACGATCGTGCTGATCGGGGTGGTCGGACACAGTGCACATATTTTACGGAAGTGGCGCGGGGGAGTGCGGGGCGGTCCCCGCCCGGTCACAGGGTGTCGAGCACCCGGCGGGCGATCTCCCTGCCGATCGGCAGGGACGCCGTCGCCGCGGGGGACGGCGCGTTCAGCACGTGGATCGTCCGCGGCCCCGCCGCGAAGCGGAAGTCGTCCACCAGCGACCCGTCCGGCAGCACCGCCTGCGCCCGCACCCCCGCCTGCGCCGGGCGCAGGTCCTCCTCCTCGACCGCCGGCAGCAGCCGCCGCACCGCCGCCGTGAACGCCCTGCGGGAGAACGAGCGGCGCAGCTCCCCGGCGCCGTAGCGCCAGTGGCGGCGGGCTATGCGCCAGCTGCCGGGGTACGTGAACGCGGCGGCGGCGTCGCGGGGGCTGAGGCTCGTACGGGAGTAGCCCTCCCGGGCCAGCGCGGGGACGGCGTTGGGGCCGAGGTGGACGGCGCCGTCGATGCCGCGGGTGAGGTGGACGCCGAGGAAGGGGAACGCGGGGTCGGGGATGGGGTAGACGAGGCCGCGGACGAGGCCGGCGGCGTGCGGGGCCAGTTCGTAGTACTCGCCGCGGAACGGGACGATACGCAGCCCGGGGCGGTCGCCGGCGAGGCGGGCGACGCGGTCGGAGTGCAGGCCGGCGCAGTTGACGAGGGCGCGGGCGCGGACCACGTCGCCCGCGGCGGTGCGGACGGCGACCCCGGAGGTGCCGGGGGCGCCGGGGGTGCGGGAGGGGCCCGGGTCCGGGCGCCTGGCGATCACCCGCACCTCCGCGTCGTACCGGACCTCCGCACCCGCGTCCCGCGCCAGCTCCGCCAGCCTCCGCGCCACGGCCCGGAAGTCGCACACCCCCGTCGTCGGCACGTGCAGCGCGGCGAGCCCGCGCACGTGCGGCTCGTACGCGGTGATCTGCGCCGGTCCCAGCTCGCGCACCGGGATGCCGTTCTCGCGCCCGCGCTGCGCGAGCGCGTGCAGGCGCGGCAGCTCGTCCCGCTCCGTGGCGACGACGATCTTGCCGGTGACGGCGTGCGGCAGCCCGTGCTCGGCGCAGAACCCGACCATTTCGGCGGCGCCCTGCACCGCGAAGCGCGCCTTGAACGAGCCGGGCCGGTAGTACAGCCCGCTGTGGATCACGCCGCTGTTGCGCCCGGTCTGGTGCTGTGCCGGCCCGGGCTCCTTCTCCAGGACGAGGACGCGGGTGCCGGGGGCTGCCCGGGTGAGCGCGTACGCCGTGGAGAGGCCGACGATGCCGGCTCCGATCACGAGCACGTCGCAGTCGTCTGCCATGCCACCTCCGCCAGGGGCTCGCCAGGGGTCGGCCCCATCATCCCCTGGCCTGCCGGGTCGACGCCAAACCCGGGCGGGGGCGGGCGGAATGCGCCGATGCCGACCGCCGGCGGCGGGCCCTGCCGGCGCCGGGCCCTTACCGGCGCCGGGTGTCAGCGCCGGATGTCAGTGGCGGGCCCTACCGTGGCTGACGCACCGACCGCCCGCTACAGCGGCAGCCGCGGCGGCACCCCGCCCGCCACCGCGCGCTGGCGCGGCGCCGCATCCCCCGTCCAGACCGACCCGCGCCGCAGCATCAGCCGCTGCAGCCACAGCTCCGCCGCCACCAGCTCCGCCAGCCCGCCCAGCGGCAGCGCCTCGCCGTCCGCCGCCGCGCGCAGCGCCTTGCGCACCACCCGGCCCTCCACCAGACCCGCGTCCGCCAGCAGCGGCCGGTGGAAGAGGTCGGCCAGCTGGGCCGAGGCGCGGCGCAGGCCGATCCGCTCGGCCGACGCCGCCGCCGCCGCGGCCGCGGTGGTCGCGCTCGCG
>NZ_BAAAPF010000118.1:0-19558 GCF_039531005.1 Streptomyces synnematoformans | reverse complement strand
CGCCGAGGACGACGTCGAGGTGGTCGGCGAGGCCGCCGAGCTGAGCGGCGAGGCCGCCGCGCGCAGCGACCTCTCGCTGCCCGCCGGGCAGCGGGAACTCGTCGCCGCGGTCGCGGCCGCCGGCAGGCCCTTCGCGGTCGTCCTGGTCAACGGCCGGCCGCTGACGATCGGCGACTGGGCCGAGGAGGTCCCGGCGCTGCTGGAGGCGTGGCACCCCGGCATCGAGGCCGGGAACGCCGTCGCCGACGTGCTGTTCGGGGCGGTCAACCCCGGCGGCAAGCTGCCGGTGACCTTCCCGCGCTCCGTCGGCCAGATCCCCCTCTACTACAACCGGGAGAGCACCGGACGCCCGTACGACCCGGACGAGAAGTACACCTCGAAGTACCTCGACCTGCCCGACGGGCCGCAGTTCCCCTTCGGCCACGGCCTGAGCTACACCGACTTCGCCACCGGGCGGCCCCGGCCGGACCGGGACACGGTCACCGCCGAGGCCCTGGAGCGCGGCGAGCGCGTCGGCGTCGAGGTCGAGGTCGCCAACACTGGCGACCGCGCCGGCGACGAGGTCGTCCAGCTGTACGTGCACGACCCGGTGGCGAGCATCACGCAGCCCGTGCGGCGGCTGCGCGGCTTCGCCCGTGTCACCCTCGGTCCCGGGGAGAAGCGCACCGTGCGCTTCACCCTGGGGGCCGAGGACCTCGGCTTCTGGACCAACGACGCCGCCGGGCGGCACGTCGTCGAGACGGGCCGGATCGACGTCTACGCCGGCACCAGCTCCCTGACCGAGGCCCGCTGCACGCTCACGATCGCCTGAGGCGCCCGCGCCCGGCCCTGCACCACGGAGGTTCACCCCATGACCGCGCCCCGGCGGCCGAACATCATCCTCTTCATGACCGACGACCACGCCCCGGCGGCCGTCGGCGCCTACGGCAGCGTGCTCAACAGGACCCCGGCGGTCGACCGGCTCGCCGCCGAGGGCACCGTCTTCGAGAACGCCTTCTGCACCAACGCCATCTGCTCCCCGGCCCGCGCCACCCTGCTCACCGGCACCTACAGCCACGTCAACGGCATGACGTCGCTGGAGGGCCCCACCCACCGGTTCGACGCGACGCAGCCGTCGTTCCCCGGGATGCTCCGGGAGGCCGGCTACCAGACGGCCCTCGTCGGCAAGTGGCACCTCGGCCACGGCGCGGGCCACGACCCGGAGGGCTTCGACTACTGGGAGATCCTGCCCGAGCACGGCGTCTACCACGACCCCGAGTTCCTGACCGCCGAAGGCCGCAGGACCTACCCCGGCTACGTCACCGACATCATCACCGACCTGGCCCTGAACTGGCTGGACAGGCGCGACCCGGACAAGCCGTTCTGCCTGCTCGTCCAGCACAAGGCGCCCCACCGGGCATTCGAGCCCGCGCCGCGGCACGCGCACCTGTACGAGCACGACGAGATCCCCGCGCCGCCCACGCTCCACGACGACCTGGCCGGCCGCGCGCCCGCGGCCCGCGAGGCCGAGATGAGCATGGAGGACCTCACCGCCGAGGACCTCAAGGGCGTGCCGGTACCGCCGGGGCTGTCGCCGCGCGCGGAGCGGGAGTGGCGCTACCAGCGCTACATCAAGGACTACCTGCGGGTCGTCGCGGCGCTCGACGAGAACGTCGGCCGCGTGCTGCACTACCTCGACGTCAGCGGCCTCGACGGCGCCACCGCCGTCACGTACACCTCCGACCACGGCTTCTTCCTGGGCGAGCACGGCTGGTTCGACAAGCGCTTCATGTACGAGGAGGCCATGCGCATCCCGCTCGTCGTCCGCTGGCCGGGCCGGACACCGCCGGGGTCGCGCCGGCGGGAGCTGGTGGCGAACGTGGACTTCGCCCCCACCCTGCTGGACCTGGCCGGCGTGCCGCCCCACCCGCGCATGCAGGGCGGGTCGCTGGTGCCGCTGCTGCGGGGTGCGGAGCCCGAGCGCTGGCGGGACGCCGTCTACTACCGCTACTACATGCATCTGGACGTCTGCCACCGCGTCCAGGCGTGCTACGGCATCCGCACGGCGACGCACAAGCTGGTCCACTACCCCGGCCACGGCTCCGGCGCCGACGGCGCCGGGACCGCCCCGCGGCCCGCCGCCCGGGAGCTGTTCGACCTCACGGCGGACCCCCACGAGCTGCACAACCGCTACGACGACCCGCGCTACGCCGACGTCGTACGCGACCTCACCGACCGGCTCGCCGCGCTGCAGCGCGAGGTCGGCGACACCCCGGACGGACGGCTGCCCGAGGGGGCGGCAGCGTGACGCCGCCCCCGCCGGCCTGGCTGGCCGACGCCGTCCTGTACCAGATCTACCCGCAGAGCTTCGCCGACTCCGACGGCGACGGCATCGGCGACTTCGCCGGCATCGAGCAGAAGCTGGACCACCTGGTCTGGCTGGGCGTCAACACCGTCTGGCTCAACCCCTGCTTCGTCTCGCCGTTCCGCGACGCCGGCTACGACGTCGCCGACTTCCGCACCGTCGCCCCCCGCTACGGCACCGACGACGACCTGGCCGCGCTCGTCGACAGCGCCGGCCGGCGCGGCATCCGGGTGCTCCTCGACCTGGTCGCCGGCCACACTTCCGACCGGCACCCCTGGTTCACCGCCTCCGCCGGCGACCCCGGCGACCACCGCTACATCTGGGCCCCCGAAGGGCCGTGCCCGCCGGGCTTCCAGCCCTCGCCGGGCAGCCGTCCCGGCTGGTACCTGCCGAACTTCTTCGCCAGCCAGCCGGCCCTGAACTTCGGCTACGCGCGCACCGACCCCGGCGAGCCCTGGCGGCTGCCGGTCGACGCCGACGGCCCGCGCGTCAACCGGCGGGCGCTGCGCGACATCATGGACCGCTGGCTGGCCCTGGGCCTTGCCGGGTTCCGCGTCGACATGGCCGCCTCCCTGGTCAAGGACGACCCCGGGCACGCCGAGACGGCGAAGCTCTGGACCGAGCTGCGCGGCTGGCTGGACGCGGCGCACCCGCGGGCCGTGCTTCTGTCCGAGTGGGGCGACCCCGGCCGGGCCGTGCCGGCCGGCTTCCACGGCGACTTCTTCCTGCAGTTCGGCGGCGACGACAACGGCCTGCCGCTGCGTTCGCTGTGGCAGAACGACGCCGGCACGGTCAACGAGGAATGGGCCCCGGCCAGGCCGTACTTCGACGCCGCGGGCGCCGGCACCCCGCAGACCTTCCTGACCGCCTGGCGGGCGGCGACCGAGGCGATCGGCGACGCCGGCTTCGCCGTCCTGCCCTCGTCCAACCACGACTTCTCCCGGCTGGCCTGCGGTCCGCGCACCGCCGAGCAGCTGCCGGCCGCGTTCGTCTTCCAGCTCACCTGGCCCACCCTGCCGGCGATCCACTACGGCGACGAGATCGGGATGCGCTACGTCCCCGGCCTGCCCGACCACGAGGGCAGCGTCCTGGGCCCGCGCTACAACCGGGCCGGGTCCCGTACCCCCATGCAGTGGGACGACGG
Organism: Streptomyces synnematoformans; assembly: GCF_039531005.1. Lineage (NCBI taxonomy): Bacteria > Bacillati > Actinomycetota > Actinomycetes > Kitasatosporales > Streptomycetaceae > Streptomyces > Streptomyces synnematoformans. Next base: position 16,070 of record NZ_BAAAPF010000118.1, on the reverse strand, counting down.
CGTGAACGCCGGCTTCTCCACCGCCCCCGCCGACCGGCTGTACCTCCCGCTCGACCCGGATCCGGACCGCCCCACCGTGGCCGCGCAGCGGGCCGACGAGACGTCCCTGCTGCATCTGGTGCGGCGGCTGATCGCCCTGCGCAGGGCCGCCCCGGAACTGGGCAGCGGCGGCGCGGCGGAGGTGCTGTACGCCGGCTATCCGCTGGTCTACGTCCGGGGCGGCCGGTACCTCGTCGTGGTCAACCCGGGCCGGGCCCCCGCCACGGCCGCGCTGCCGTCCGGGGTCCGCTGCACCGCGCGGGAGGTGTCCGGTGTCACCGTCGCGGAGAGCGGGGACATCGGGGCGGCGGGCTTCGGCTACGGCGTGTTCGAGATCGGGTGAGCCCGCCGGCGCACGAACGCGGTCCACGCCGCCCGCCCGCGGGAACCCGCCGCGGGACTCGTCCGACTCCTCTTCAAGGAGCGGTGACGACGAGCGCGGCGAGGAGACGGCATGGGCGGTCCGGACGTGTGTGTGCGCGGCGCCGGCCGCCGGCGCGGCCGGGCGGACGGCGTGGTGCCGGAGGCGCCGTCACCGGCCGCCGGAACGGGACGGCTCCCCGGCGGTCCACACCGTGCCGCGCGCCTCGTACTCCAGCATGCGTTCCACGTCCAGCGCGGCGTCCGGGCCGAACGCGCGCCGGACCAGCCAGAGGCCCAGTTCCAGCCCCGAGGTGATGCCGCCGGAGGTGACGAGGTCGCCGTCGTCCACGACCCGGGCGCGGGTCAGGACACCGCCGTACGACTCCAGCGCCTCGAAGGCGCCGTGGTGCGTGGTGCAGGGGCGGCCCCGCAGCAGGCCGGCCGCGCCGAGGAGTATCGCGCCGGTGCACACCGACGCGAGGGTCAGGCCCGGGCGCCGGGCCCGGGCCAGGGTCCGGGGCAGGACGCCGCGGCGGATCTCCCGGCCGACACCGGGCCGGTCCGTGCCGGCGAAACCGCCGCCCGGCACCACGAGGACGTCCGCCTCGTCCGGTGCCCAGCCGTGGGTGAGGCGCACGCGGGTGCCCTGCGAGGCGGTGACGGCCCGGGAGCCGTCGGCGGTGACGTAGCGGACCGACACGCCGTGCGGGCTGTGCATGTCCGCGATGCCGAGGACGTAGTACGGGGCGGCGAAGTCCATCTCCTCCACGCCGTCGAAGAGCACGACGTGGACGCGCAGCGGTCCCGCGGGCCGCTGCGGCGGGGCGGCGGAGGCGGAGCCGGCCGTTCCCACGGCGGTGGCGCCGACGCCCGCGGCGGTCGTGGTGCGGAGGAAGGTTCTGCGGCTGTGGTGGTTGTCGGCTGTCATGAGGTGAGTGTGTGCGGCGGGCGCGGGAAGTGACATCGACGGCCGTGACGCGCTTCGACGGATTCGTGCCATGGTGACGCCGCCACCACCACCGCCGCCGCCGCCGACGGCACGGCACCCGGTGGCCGTGCTCGCGCCGCCGGGGGCCGTGGGGTTCGACGTCACGGCGGCGTGCCAGGCGTTCGGCATCGCCCGCCTCCCCGACGGCACACCGCCCTACGAGGTCTGGGTGTGCGGCGACGGGCCGGTGACGACCACCGTGGCCGGCGCCGCCAGCTTCGGGCTGACGCCCTCCCATCCGCTGGCCGCGGCGCTGGCGGCGGGCACCGTCGTGGTGCCCGGCGTCGCCCGCCGCGCCGCACCCCGCGACCCGGCGGTGCCGGCGCTGCTGCGGGCCGCGTACGACAAGGGGATCAGGGTCGCGTCGATCTGCACCGGCGCGTTCCTGCTCGCCGAGGCGGGGCTGCTGGACGGCGGGCGGGCGACGACCCACTGGCTGGCCGCGGGGCGGCTGGCCGCCGACCACCCGGAGGTGCGGGTGGACCCCGGGGTGCTGTTCGTGGACAACGGGCAGGTGCTGACCTCGGCCGGGCTGGCCGCCGGCATCGACCTGTGCCTGCACCTGATCAGCCGGGACCACGGCGCGGCGGTGGCGGCGCGCACGGCGAGCGCGCTGGTCGTCCCGCTGCGGCGGGAGGGCGGGACGGCGCAGCTGCTGCGCCACCCCGGCACCGGCGGCGATCCGCTGCACGCGACGGTGGAGTGGCTGCACCGGAACCTCCACCGGCGGCTCACCCTCGCCGACATCGCCCACAGGACCGGGGTGAGCGTACGCCACCTGCACCGCATGTTCCGGGCCCGGACGGGCACCACGCCGCTGCGGTGGCTGCTGTGGGCCCGGGTGGAGCGGGCCCGCGAGCTGCTGGAGACCACCGATCTGTCGGTGGAGGAGATCACGCGCCTCACCGGTTTCGGCTCGCCCGTCTCCCTCCGGACCCACTTCTGCCGCCGGGTGGGCGCACCCCCCTCGGCGTACCGGCGCACCTTCCGCGAACAGCACGACGGCCCGGCCTTCCCGCCGGCGGCACAGTAGCCGGCTTGCGGCCCGCGGCGGCGGTACGGCAGACGGCGCCGTGGGAACGCCCGGCCCGCCCGGAGCCCGCACCGGTGCGATGCGACGATGAGCCCGCGATGACTGCCGGGTGGTGTGCGCGCACCGTGCGGGCCGCGACGTTCGCGGCCCGGTGCGTCGTGCTCTCCGCCGCCGGTCGTGCCGACGATCCGCCGCCGTCCGGCCCGTCCGAGAAGGAAGCCGTATGACCACGTCCGCCATGCCCGACGCGTCCGACGCGTCGATCACCGCCCGGGCGCTCGCCGCCCGCGGCGGGGACCCCGACGCGCTCGACCACGTCGTCCGCGCCCTGCACCGCGACGTCCGGCGCGGCGTCGTACAGCCGGCGCACCGGCGCGGTGCGGGCCCGGTTGACGCGGGACCGCACGGTGCCCACCGGGCAGTCGCTCAGCAGCGCCGCCTCGGCGTACGGCAGGCCGACCAGCTGCGTCAGCACGAACGCCTCCCGCCGCTCGGCCGGCAGCGCGGCCAGCAACTCGGCGAGGGCCACCGCCTCGTCGGGTCCCGGCAGGCCGCGCGGCTGGGCCCGCTCCGCCGCGGACTGCCAGTCGTCCGTGTCGGCCAGCCGCGGGCGGGCGGCGGCCCGGCGCCGGCAGCCCCCGCCCGGCCACCGTCCCCGCCGGGGGATCCGGTGGCCGGGCGGCGTCACTGCCCGGCCAGCCCGGTGTGCGCGATGCCGCGCACGATCTGCCGCTGGAAGATCGCGAAGACCACCAGCAGCGGCAGCCCGCCCATGACGACGGACGCCATCATCTGCGCGTAGCGCACGCCGTACGACGACTGGACGTTGACCAGCCCGACGGGCAGGGTCATGCCGTTCGGGTCGGTCGTCACCAGGAACGGCCAGAGGAAGTTGTTCCAGGTGGAGATGAAGGTGAAGATCGCGACCGCCGCGAGCACCGGCCGCGACAGCGGCAACACGATCGTGAAGAACACCCGCCAGCGGCCCGCCCCGTCGACGAACGCGGCCTCCTCCAGCTCGCGCGGCACCCCCTCGAAGAACTTCACCAGGATGAACACCATCGCGGGCACGGCCACCTGGGGCAGGATCACGCCCCAGTACGTGTCCACCAGGCCCAGCTGCACCATCTCCGCGAACAGCGGCGCGATCAGCACCTGCGGCGGCACCATGATCCCGGCCAGCACGAGCGCGTAGAGCGCCTTGCGGCCGCGGAACTCGGTGCGTGCGAAGCCGTAGGCGGCCATCGCGCAGAGCGCCACGGTCAGCAGGGTGGTCATGGTGGCGATGTAGGCGGTGTTGAACAGCCAGCGGCCGATGTCGCCGGTCTCCCACACCGCCTCGTAGGCGTCGAACGTGATCGTCGAGCCGATCCAGTCCAGCCCGGTCTGCGTCGTCTCGGCGTCCGGCTTCAGCGAGATCGACAGCGCCCAGGCGAGCGGCAGCACCCACACCACGACGAGCAGCAGCGCGACGGCGACCAGGGCGACGCGCCCACGGGTCCAACGGGGCCTGCGGCCCGAGGCTGCGGCCGGTGCACTCATGACGACTCCTCGGCGTTACGGCGGGCCAGCCGCAGGTGGATCAGCGCGACCAGCACGATCAGAGCGAAGAAGATGTACGAGACGGCGGAGGCGTAGCCGATCCGGTAGCCGGTGAAGCCCGACTGGTAGACGTACTGCAGGATCGGCCGGGTGGAGTCGTCGGGGCCGCCCCCGGTCATGATGTAGATCTGGTCGAAGACCTTCAGCGAGGCGAGGATCTGGAGCACCAGGACCACGCCCGTGGTACGCCGCAGCAGCGGCAGCGTGATGTGCCGCAGCCGGTGCCAGGGGCCGGCGCCGTCCAGCTCCGCGGCCTCGTACAGGTGCTGCGGGATGGACTGGAGCGCGGCGAGGTAGAGCAGGAAGTTGAAGCCGACCGTCCACCACACCGTGGTCAGGACGATCGACAGCATCGCGTACCGCTCGTCCGTCAGCCACCCGATGTCCGGGTGCAGTCCGAACTGGGCGAGGAGCTGGTCGGCGAAGCCGAAGTCGGACGGGTAGATCACCCAGAGGAAGAGCAGCCCGACGACGCCGGACGGCAGCACGAAGGGCGCGAACCAGCTGAGCCGCCACAGCCACTGCACGAAGCGCAGATTATGCGCCAGCAGGGCGAAGACGAGGCCCATGACGACGAGTGGAATCGTGGACAGGACCGTGAACCACACGGTGTTCCACAGCGAGGACCAGACGTTCTCGTCGCGGAACGCCTCGGTGTAGTTGTCGAACCCGACGTACTCGCCGCCCGAGCCGGTGATGTTGTCGCTGCGCAGGCTGAGGTGGACGCCGAAGACCAGCGGCCAGAGCAGGAACATCCCGTAGACGAGGAGGAAGGGGGCGATGAAGACCAGCCCGTGCTCGGTCCACTTGCGGCGGACGCCGGCGGGCCGCGCCGCCGGCACCGCCGCCGGCTCCGGCGCCGCCGGAACGGCGACGCTGGTGGCGGTCATACGGCGCCTCCTATCGGGTCGGGGGTGTCCAGCAGCTTCCGCAGCCGCGACTTCGCCTCGCGCAGCGCGCCCTGCGGGCTGCGGGAGCCGGTGAAGACGCTGGAGAAGACCGCCCCCAGCTCGATCTGCAGCAGCGAGGCGGAGCCGGCGAACCAGACGGCCGGGTCGAGCACGACGTCGTCGATGACGGACCGGTACGCGGACTGCGGCTGCAGCTCCAGATAGGCCGGGTCTTTGAGCGTGGGCAGGTAGGCCGGCACGTGGCCGCCCTTGGCCCAGTCCACGGAGTGCTCCAGCATCCAGGCGACGAAGGCGTACCCGGCCTCGTTCGCCGCATCGGACCGCGTGGCCTGGTGCGGCAGCACGAAGGAGTGGCTGTCCGCATAGACGGTGGGCCGGCCGAAGAGCGCGGGCACCCGGGTCATGGAGAACGGCAGTTTGTTGGCGGTGTACGTGGTCACCTCCCACTCACCGTTGAGGGAGAAGGCGGTCTCGCCGGCGCCGAAGATGCCGACGGAGCCGGGGTAGTCGGCGCGCCGCACCATCAGGCCCTCGTCGGTGAGCATCGCCATGAACTCCAGGACCTCCATGGCCTTGGCGTCGTCGATGGTGATCCGCGTGCCGTCCTCCGACAGGACGGTGCCGCCGGTCTGCGAGTAGAAGGTGTTGAAGAGCCGCCAGGGGGTGACGGTGTCGGTGCCGAGGGTCTCGGCGACCAGGGGCGGTGCGCCGGTGACCTCTTTGGCGGTGTGCAGCGCCTCGACGAACGCGCGGACCCCCCGGATGGGCCGGAGGCCGCCGTCGTCGGTGAGCAGCCCGGCCTCCTCGCAGATCTCGGTGTGGTAGTAGAGCACGATCGGGTGGGTGTCGAGCGGGATCGCGTACTGCTCGCCGTCCACCTGCCCGCGCCGCCAGATCTCCGGCGGGAAGCGGTCGGGGGTGATGCCGTGCGCCTCCAGCCGGCCCGGGTCGAAGGGGTCGAGCAGCTTGCCGGGGCCGAACCCGGCGAGCCGGGTGAGGTGCAGCACGCCCACCTCGGGCGCGCGCCCGCCGGCGCCTGCCATGCCCAGCTTCGTGTAGTACGGAGGGCCCCAGTCGAGCTGGGTGGCCTGCATGTCGATGTCCGGGTGCTCGGCGTCGAAGGCGTCGACCATGGCGGTCATGTTCGCGCCGTCGCCGCCGCCGAAGAGGTGCCAGTAGCGCAGCCGGGTCTTGCCTTCGGCGGTGAACGAGGGCGCGGCGCAGCCGGCCGCGGCCAGGCCGGGCACGGCGCCGGCCGCCAGCGCACCGGCCCCGGCGGTCAGCAGCCGCCGCCGGCTGAGGGGTGGTTCGCGGTTCATGCCGCCTCCCTGGTGCGTGCGTTCAGCTCAAGCGGATGACGTTCCACGACAGGGGCTCCAGGACGGCGCTGAGCGTCCCGTCCCGCAGCGTCGTGCCGGGCACGGGGTGCGGGACGACCCGGTCGGGGTCCGCGAGGGTGTTGCGCGCCTCCGGGTCGGCGTCGGCCAGCGCGCTGTGCTCCACCACCTCGGAGACCGCGAGACCGTGCAGCACCACCTCCAGCGGCAGCGGCCGCCGCTGGTCGCGGTTGACGGCGAAGACCGTGACCGCGCCCGACTCCGGGTCGCGGACGGCCGTCGCGTACAGCAGCGGCACCTCGCCGTACTTCCCGGTCTCGTGCGTGGGCGACTCGGCGGCGACGTGCAGCACCTGCCCGCCGCGGGCGTACCGCGCGGCCTGCGCGAAGGGGTGGAAGGTGGTCTGCCGCCAGGCCGGGCCGCCGGGTTCGGTCATGATCGGCGCGATGACGTTGACCAGCTGGGCGAGGCAGGCGACGCCGACCCGGTCGGCGTGCCGCAGCAGCGCGATGAGCAGGGAGCCGAAGACGACGGCGTCGACGACGCTGTAGTTGTCTTCCAGGAGGCGCGGGGCCTCGGGCCAGTCGAGGGGGTCCGCCTCGGCCTGCTCCCGCCACTTCGACTGGTACCAGACGTTCCACTCGTCGAAGGAGAGGCCGATGCGCTTGGCCGACTTCAGCCGGGCGCCCACGTGGTCGCAGGTCGCCACGACGCTCTCGATGAAGGACTCCATGTCGGCGGCGGAGGCGAGGAAGGAGTCGCGGTCGCCGTCCAGCTCCTCGTAGTAGGCGTGCAGGGAGACGTAGTCGACCAGGTCGTAGGTCTCGGCCAGCACCGTCGCCTCCCACGCGGCGAAGGTCGGCATGCCCCGGTTCGAGCTGCCGCAGGCGACCAGCTCCAGCTCCGGGTCGAACTGGCGCATGGCGCGGGCGGTCTCGGCGGCCAGCCGGCCGTACTCGGCGGCCGTCTTGTGGCCGGTCTGCCAGGGCCCGTCCAACTCGTTGCCCAGGCACCACAGGCGGATGCCGTACGGGGCCTTGTCGCCGTGGGCGACGCGCCGGTCCGACAGCTCGCTGCCGGCCGGGTGGTTGGCGTACTCCAGCAGTTCGAGCGCCTCGGTGACGCCCCGGGTGCCGAGGTTGAGGGCCATCATGGGCTCGGCCTGCGGCCCGATCCGGCGCAGGAAGGCGACGTACTCGGCGAGCCCGAAGCGGTTCGGCTCCGTGGACCGCCAGGCCGGGTCGAGCCGCCGCGGCCGCCGCTCCACCGGCCCCACGGAGTCCTCCCACCGGTAGCCGGAGACGAAGTTGCCGCCGGGATAGCGGACCGTCGTCACCCCCAGCTCGCGGATGAGCCCGAGCACGTCGCCGCGCAGCCCGGTTTCGTCGGCGGCCGGGTGGCCGGGTTCGTGGATGCCGGTGTAGACGCAGCGGCCGAGGTGTTCGACGAACGAGCCGAACAGCCGCGGACTCACCTCGGCGACGACGAAGGCGGAATCGAGCGTCATACGGGCCGTGGACACGGCACGGGTCATTGCGCACCTTCCGTCGTTCGAAATATCGGATATCGATCGCGACTTCGAACGAGACCGTAGAGTCGAACCAGCACCGCGTCAACGACTCGCGCAAGAGATCGCCGGTCTGGCGAGTCCGGGCGGACGGTGGCATGCTCGGACCGGCAGTCTCGCGGTACGTACCACGGTACGTACTACCGGATCTGGTCGGAGGTGACCCGTCATGATGCGCGCCGTGGCCTGGGCCGCGGGTGCGGGCGGCGCGCTGGCCGCCGGCTATCTGGGGCTGGTGACCGGGGCCGTCCCCGTCGACCTCGGCGTGGGCCGCCGGACCCGGCCGCTGGGCCCGCAGACCGTGGACATCGCGGCCCCCCGGGAGACGGTGTTCGACGTGGTGGCCCGGCCGTACCTGGGCCGCACCCCGCGGGCGATGGCCGAGAAGCTGCACGTGCTGGAGCGCGGCGGCGACCTGGTGCTGGCCGAGCACTACACCCCGGTCGCGGGCGGGCGGCTGCGCGCGGTGACGACGGAGACGGTGCGCTTCACCCGCCCCGGGCGCATCGACTTCCGCCTGGTGCGCGGCCCCGTGCCGCACGTGACCGAGTCGTTCGTGCTGGACGAGACCGGGGCGGGGACCCGGCTGACGTACGCGGGCGAGCTGGGCACCGACCTGTGGCGGCTCGGGCAGTGGTGGGGCGGGGCGGTGGCCACCCGCTGGGAGGAGACCGTCGCCGCCTCCCTCGGCTCGCTGCGGGCCGAGGCGGAACGGCGCGCGGCGCCGCACCGGTGAGAGGCCGCCGCTTTACGCGGGGACGCTCACTGTCGCCGCCGCCCCCGCGCCCGTAGCGTCGTACGTATGGTGCTCCGTCTCGTCCTCGGCGCCGTCTACACGGCGATGGCCGTCGGCCAGCTCGCTTCCGCCGCCGACATGCCCTCCCTGCTCGGCGCGTACGACCTGGTGCACGGCGGGGCGGCGGCCGTGCTCGCCGCGCTGCTGATCGCCGGGGAGCTGGTTTCCGGGGTGTGGTTCCTCGCCCGCCCCCGGTCGGCGGCCATCGCCCCGGTCCTGGTGTTCACCGCCGTGTCGCTGGTGTGGGCCGCCCTGGCCGTCCAGGCGTACGCCCGGGGGCTGGTGGTGGACAACTGCGGCTGTTTCGGAAACTACCTCACCCAGCGGCTGACCTGGTTCGTCCTGGTCCAGGACGGCCTGCTCCTGCTGTACGCCGCGCTGCTGCTGCGCGCCGCGCGCAAGGCGGCGGCGCGGGGCCCGGGGGACGGGACGGCGGCGGGACGTGACGCCCACATCATCCGGTGATCGATTGCCAGCCCCCTCCCGAGAGGAACTGTGTGATGACCCAGGCCCCGGCGCCGCGGCGCAAGGCGGACCGCGACGAAGTGTTCGTGGAGTTCACCAAGTCGGTCTGCCCGATGTGCAAGACACCCGTCGACGCCCAGGTCAACATCCGCGAGGACAAGGTGTACCTGCGGAAACGCTGCCGCGAGCACGGCGAGTTCGAGGCCCTGGTGTACGGGGACGCGCAGGAGTACCTGGCCTCCGCCCGGTTCAACAAGCCCGGCACGATCCCGCTGGCCTTCCAGACCGAGGTGAAGGACGGCTGCCCGAGCGACTGCGGGCTGTGCCCGGAGCACAAGCAGCACGCCTGTCTGGGGATCATCGAGGTCAACACCGGCTGCAACCTGGACTGCCCGATCTGCTTCGCCGACTCCGGCCACCAGAGCGACGGCTACTCCATCACCCACGAGCAGTGCGCGCGGATGCTGGACGTGTTCGTGGAGTCCGAGGGCGAGGCGGAGGTGGTGATGTTCTCCGGCGGCGAGCCCACGATCCACAAGGGCATCCTCGACTTCATCGACCTCGCCCAGGCCCGGCCGATCCGCAACGTCACCCTCAACACCAACGGGATCCGCCTGGCCTCGGACAGGAACTTCGTCGCCGAACTGGGGAAACGCAACCGGGTGCCCCGCCGGTCGGTGAACATCTACCTGCAGTTCGACGGCTTCGACGAACGCACCCACCGGGAGATCCGCGGCCGGGACCTGCGCACCGTCAAACAGCGCGCGCTGGACAACTGCGCCGCCGCCGGGCTGACCGCCACCCTGGTCGCGGCCGTCGAGCGCGGGCTCAACGAGCACGAGCTCGGGGCGATCATCGAGTACGGCATCGACCACCCCGCCGTCCGCTCCGTGGCCTTCCAGCCGGTCACCCACTCCGGCCGGCACGTCGAGTTCGACCCGCTGAACCGGCTCACCAACCCCGACGTGATCCGGCTGATCAACGAGCAGCGCCCGCAGTGGTTCCAGCAGGGCGACTTCTTCCCCGTCCCCTGCTGCTTCCCCACCTGCCGCGCCATCACCTACCTCCTCGTCGACGGCGAACCGGGCGACCGCACCGTCGTGCCGATCCCGCGGCTCCTCAACGTCGAGGACCACCTCGACTACGTCACCAACCGCGTCATGCCCGACGCCGGGATCCGCGAGGCGCTGGAGAAGCTCTGGTCCGCCTCCGCGTTCATGGGGACCGAGACCACCGAGGAGCAGCTCCGCGCGACCGCCGAGGCGCTGGACTGCGCGGACGCGTGCGGTATCGACCTGCCCGAGGCCGTGAAGCAGCTGGACGACAAGGCGTTCATGATCGTCGTCCAGGACTTCCAGGACCCGTACACGCTCAACGTCAAGCAGCTGATGAAGTGCTGCGTGGAAGAGATCACTCCGGACGGGCGGCTGATCCCGTTCTGCGCCTACAACTCCGCCGGCTACCGCGAACAGGTCCGCGCCGAGCAGTCCGGCGTACCGGTCGCCGGCGTCGTCCCCAACGCGCTGCCGCTGGCCGACCGGCTCACCAGCACCCCGTACGGATCCAAGACCGCCCGCACCGCCCCCGGGACCGCCGCCGGGGAGGAGAGCCGATGAGCGACGGGAACACCCTCCGGTCCGGCCTTCCCGGCGACGCGCTCAAAGCCTGCTGCGCGGACGCGTACTCCTCCGACGTCGTCGCGCTCCTGCTCGGGGAGTCCTACCACCCCGGCGGCAGCGCACTCACCCGCCGCCTCGCCGACGGCCTGCACCTGGCCGCGGAGCGCCGCGTGCTCGACGTGGCCTCCGGCCGCGGCACCACCGCCCTGCTCCTCGCCGACGCCTACGGCGTCCGCGTCGACGGCGTGGACTACGCGCCCGCCCACACCGCTCTCGCCCGCGACGCGGCCCGGGCCGCCGGGCTCGCTGAACGGGCCGCGTTCGCCACCGGGGACGCCGAGCACCTGCCCCACCCGGACGCCGTGTTCGACGCGGTGGTATGCGAGTGCGCCCTGTGCACCTTCCCCGACAAGGCCCGGGCCGCCGCCGAGTTCGCCCGCGTCCTGAAGCCGGGCGGCCGCCTCGGCATCACCGACGTCACCGCCGCACCCGACCGGCTCCCGCCCGAGCTGACGGGCCTGGCCGCGCGGATCGCCTGCATCGCGGACGCCCGTCCGCTGGCGGAGTACGCCGGGATCCTGGCCGCGGCCGGGCTGCGCACCGTCCGCACCGAGCGCCACGACCAGGCCATGACCCGCATGATCGACCAGATCGAAGCCCGGCTGAACCTGCTGCGCATGACCGCCGCGGGCCGGCTCGCCGAGGCCGGGGTCGACCTGGCCGCCGCCCCCGCGGTACTGGCCGCGGCCCGCGCCGCCGTCGCCGACGGCACCCTGGGCTACGCCCTGCTGATCGCCGAGCGCGGGGGCACTTAAGACGCGGTGACGCGCTCCGCGCGGCGGCCCGGTGCGGCCGTACGCCTTCGGGAGGGCCGCGGCGAACGCCGGTGCCGCGGCGGCCCGTTCGCGTTACGGTCAGGGCCATGGCGTTGACGCGAACCCGATCGTTACTCGTCCCGGCCGTCGTGCTCGCCGCCGCGCTGACCGCGTGCGGCGGCTCGGACGACACCGCCGGCCGGGGCGAGGAGTCACCCTCCTCGTCGGCCGCCCCGTCCCCGAGCGCGACCTCCCACGAGGCCGTGTGCGTTCGGCTGATCACCTACTGGGCCCACGACCAGCTCAAACCCGGCGGTGGCAGCCAGTCGGACTATCAGCAGAAGGGCCTGTCCGACGGGCAGAACACGATCCTGCTCGACGTCGTCGAGCTGGCCAGGAAGGAACGGCGGGAGAACGGCGAGGCCGCCGGCCGGGCGCTGGTCGAGCGCGAGGTGAAGAAGCGCTGCGCGGAGCGGTACGAGGGGGAGGGCTCCGACGCCCCGTCCGCGGGCTGGCCCCCGTAGCGCCCGGCCGGCGGCCCGGCGGCTCAGGCCGCCGCCGGGTCCCGGGCCGGCGCGCCCCGGGCCGCGGCGGTGCCCGCGTACAGCGAGCCCAGCACGGCACCGGCCGCCAGCAGGAACGCCAGCGTGTAGCTGACCTCCGCCAGCGCACCGCCGATCAGCCCGGCCAGACCGATGGCCACGTCGAAGAACGACGTCACGGCGCCCAGCGCGGCGCCGCGTTCGGCCGCCGGCGCGGCGTCGATGGTGATGAGCGCGAGCGCGGGGTAGAGCAGCGTGAAGCCGCCGCCGGCGATCAGCGCGCCGAGCGCGGCCAGCCACAGGTCGTTCGCGAAGGCGATCAGCACCATGCCCACCGCCTCCACCGACGCCGAGAACACCACCACCGGCAGGGCCCCGACCCGGTCGGGGATCCGGCCCGCCACCACCCGGACGGTCACGTACGCGGCGCCGAACGCGCTGACGACGACGGACCCGTGGGCCACGCCCCGGTCCGTCATCGCCAGCGCCGCGAAGCCCGCGACCATCGCGTACCCGAAGGAGCCGCACGCCAGCGACACCCCCGGCAGCACCGCCGAGCGCGGCAGCAGCTTGCGGGAGACCGCGGCGCCCCGCTCCACCCGGTCGGTGAGCCCGAGGATCACGCAGAACGCGACGGCCGGCAGCACGGCGACCGCCACCCACACGGCCTCGAACGACCCCGCCCGGTGCACCAGTTCGCCCAGCACGGGGCCCAGCGCGAACCCGCTCCACATGGCCAGCCCGTAGAAGCCGACGATCTGCGCCCGCCGGTCCTGCGGGGCCAGGGACACCGTCCACAGCGATCCGGCCATGAACAGCATCGCCTCGCCGACGCCCAGCAGGACCCGCGCCGCATACAGCCCGGCCAGGCCGAGCGGCAGCGCGTACAGCCCGGCGGTGGCGACGACGAGCACCGCGCCGAACAGCATCACGCGGCGGCAGCCGGTGCGCTGGGCGAGCTGCCCGGCGTACGGGCGCACCAGCAGCGCCACCACGCCGGAGACGGTGAAGGTGACGCCCACCTCGAAGGCCGAGCCGTCCAGTTCGTCCGTGACCAGCTTGGGGATGATCGGGATGACCATGCCGACGGCGGTGAACGTGCAGAGCAGCGCGGCGACCAGGCCGGCGAAGGTGGGTGCCCACCGCTGTTCAGTCATCCGCCCCTCCCGGGACCACGTGGTAGAAGTGCGTCGGCAGCTGCAGGGCCACGCCCTCGTAGACCTCGGCGCACACGGCGGTGCCCGGTGCGGCGAAGGTGCCGGGCGGCGGCTCCGCCACCTTGATCACCGAGTGGCCGGCCTCCAGCAGCCGCGCCGCCATCGCGAAGTCGCCGACGATCGCGTGGCCGGGCGCCACGTGCCGGTTGCGGCAGATCATCACCTTCTCCCGGGCCAGGTCGGTCAGCAGGTTGCCGGCGCCGACCAGCTCGCCGTAGTAGTCCCGGGGGTTGACGATCATCGCGTGCCCGGTGCCGCCGGTCTGCTCGATCTCGTCGAACGCGGCCAGCACGCCCTGCGCGTACGAGCCGGAGTACGGCAGCGGCGCCAGGTCGGGGTGGCTCAGCAGGCCGACGGTCAGCGCCCGGTTCTCCGCGGTGCCGAGGCGCACCATCAGCCGGCGGTCGACGAACGACGCCAGCGCCGCCGGCTCGGCCGCGAGCCGGTCGGGGACCTGCACCCAGCCGGCGATCGGCGCGACGCCGTACGCCGCCGTGCCGAAGCGGAAGTCCGCCTCCCGCAGCCGCCCGCCCGGCGCGCCGGGCGCGGCGCCGCCGGGCCGGGACTCGAACCAGGAGACGAGCGCCCCGGCGTCGACGCGCTGCTTGCGGAAGAGGTTGCGCACGGTCAGCCGGGGGCGGTCCGCGGTCGGCTGGAAGGCGTCGCTGAGCGTGAAGTCGAAGCGGACCTCCGCCGCCGCCGGGTCGGTGCGGAAGGCGCGGGCGAACTGCTCGCCGGGGGTGGCGGTGCGGATCTCGGTCGCGGTCATGTCTCTCCTCCTGTGCCGGGGTCAGAGGGCGTGTTCGACGAGCCGCTGGTAGTAGGGGAGGTGGTGGTCGTAGTACGCGCGCAGCCGCGGGTCGTCCGCGACGGTGACCGCGTGCCGGGCGCGCGGGGCGGCGAAGCCGGAGCTGGCGCTGGCGTCCAGGTGCCAGCGCCGGTTCCGCCGCCACTGGGGCAGCTCCCCGGGCGCCCAGGTCAGCGCGGCGGGCAGGTAGGGCAGGCCGGTCGCCGCGCAGTACGCGGCCACCGTGCCGGCCGGGTCCGCGAGCAGCCGCTCGGCGGCGACGACCACGGGCCGGACGCCGGTGGTCTGCCACGCCAGCCGGAACAGCTCCCACTGGTGCTCGTAGCCGACCTCGCGGCAGGCGAACTCCGGCTTGACGGCGTGGTGCGAGGCGATGGTCGCCGCGGGCTCGCGGACGAGGAAGGTGTGCCGGAAGCCGGCGATCGACCCGGGGTGCGCGAAGAGGTGGTCGTAGTGGTACTCCAGCGTGTCCTTGAAGAACACCGGGCCCGCCGCGCCGAGTTCGGCCAGGTGCGCGAGCAGCACCGCGTACGACCGCACGGTGGCCGTGCCGCCGCCGACGCCCGGCACCGCCACCTCGCCGTGGTCCGTGAGCAGCACCAGCGGCTCGTGCACCACGGTGACGTCGCCGCGCTCGGCCATCATGCGCAGAAAGGCGGTCGACACCGAGCGCGGGTGCGCCCACAGCGCGATGACGCCCGCCCGCGCCCCCGCGCCGTCGCCGCCGCTCACATCGACCAGGCCGTGGGCCGCCGGTCCCACCGGTGCCGCCGCAGCTCGGCCAGCAGCCCGGCGTCGAGCGGCGGGGCGCCGGAGACCGCGAGGTTGGCGCGCACGTGCGCGGGCCTGCGCATCCCGGGGATGACCGTGCTCACGGCCGGGTGGTGGAGGATGAAGCGCAGCGCGAGTTCGGGCAGCGTCACGCCCTCGGGGAGCACCTTCTTCAGCGCCTCCGCCCGGTCGACGGTCGGGCCCAGGTTGTCCGGGCCGAAGTAGACGGCGCGCCAGTCGTCTTCGGGGAACTCCGTCCGGCGGGTGAGCGCGCCGGTCAGCCCGCCCTCGTCGAACGGGACGCGGGCGATGATGCCGATGCCGTCGCGCTGCGCCCGCTCGAACAGCGCGTCCTCCGGTGCCTGGTCGAAGATGTTGTAGATCACCTGGACGACGTCGACGAGGCCGGTGTCGAGAGCCCGCATGCAGTTCTCCGGCTCCCAGCGGTTGACGCTGATGCCGAAACCCTCGATGACGCCCTCCGCCTTGAGATCGGCGACGACCCGCTGCCAGCGCTCGTCGCCGGCCCAGCGGTCCTCCCACACGTGGAACTGCAGCAGGTCGATCCGGTCGGTGCCGAGGTTCTCCAGGCTGCGGTGCACGTACTCGCGTACGTGGTCCGGCGGGAAGACGTCGTCGAGGGTGTCGTCCTTGCCCGGGGGCCACTCGCGGTTGCGCGGCGGCACCTTCGTCGCGGTGTAGAGCCGCCGCTCCGGGTGACGCTGGAGGAGCGCCGCGAGCAACTGCTCGCTGACCCCCCTGCCGTAGACCCAGGCGGTGTCGAAGAAGGTGCAGCCCAGCTCCACCGCCAGGTCCAGGCAGTCGGGCGCGACGTCGTAGTCCCAGCCGGTGAAGCCGCCGGGGCCGCCGCCGATGCCCCACATGCCGTAGCCGACCTCGCCGACCTGCCAGCCGAGCCGTCCCATGGTCCGATTCCGCACGAGTCCCCTTCCATCGCAGTTGCGTGAGCAGTTCCGTCGTCGTCAGCCGGTGAGCGTGGCGTGGTACGCGGCGAACGCCTGGTCCAGCGGGCCGTCGCGCAGCCCGTGGCGCTCGTCCAGCGCGGCGCAGCCGGCGCGGGTGAACAGCCGCGGGTTGTCGGTGAGCAGCCGGGCGAAGTCCGGCGTTCCGTCCGCCCCGGTGGCCGGGACAGCCGCGCGGTCGGCGTGCCGCCGGGCGGCGGCCAGCCGTCCGTCG
>NZ_BAAAPF010000117.1:0-19625 GCF_039531005.1 Streptomyces synnematoformans | reverse complement strand
GGCGCTGCGGGCGCTGCCCGGCGGCAGGGCGGCGCGGGGCGCACGGGGGTCGGAGGAGTCGGAGCAGCCCGAGCCCGAGCCGGACCGGCGGCCGCGCAAGCCCGACGGGCAGCCGAAGAAGCGGCCGCCCCGCGAGAACCCTCCCGACCGCGGCCCCGCGTCCCCGAACCGGCCGGTGCCCACGCCTGCGGAGGTGTTCCCGCCGCGCCGCCGCCCGGTCCCGCCCGCGGAGCACCTGCTGCGTCCCCCCGCGGCCCGCACGGCCTGATCCGGCCCTCCGCGGCGCCGCACCGAGCCCGGCGGCACGTCCACCCCTCCGCCAACCCACCGCCGCCGCTCCGGTGGGGGCGGGCTACGCTGGAGCCCGCGGCACCTCCGCGGCGCCCGCGCCCAGTAGCCCGCAACGATGGATGGCTCTCATGGATTACCTCTCCGCGCTGCTGCCGTCGACCGTCATGGCCGTCGCCTTCACCGTGTTGATCGTGACGATCGTCAAGAACCAGGGCGGCCCCAACAAGTCGAAGGAAGACGCCGCCGTCGACGCCGCATTCGCGCAGGCCGAGGCGTCCGGCCAGAAGTCCGCGGAGTAAGCCCCGGCCGCGGAAACGGGCGCGCGCCCGCCGTCCCAAACGCCCCATTGTTCACCCTCCCAAGGGTATTGTGCTGGCGTGGTCCGGCCATTGGGAGAGCTCGAAGACACGGTCATGACCCGGGTGTGGGAGTGGAACCGCCCGGTCACCGTCCGGGAAGTGCTGGAAGACCTCCGGCAGGAACGCTCTGTCGCGTACACCACCGTCATGACCGTAATGGACAACCTCCACCAGAAGGGCTGGCTGCGGCGCGCCCCCGAAGGCCGCGCCTATCGATATGAAGCGGTGTCCACCCGGGCCGCCTACTCCGCCGCACTCATGAACGAGGCGTGGTCCGCCAGCGACAATCCCGCGGCCGCGCTCGTCGCCTTCTTCGGCATGATGTCGCCGGCCCAGCTCGACGCCCTGCGCGACGCGCTACGCGTCGTGTCGCTGGACTCACCCGGTGACACCGAAGCCGGTGCCGGCGAAGCGGGCGCGTGACGATAGCGTCGTGTCATGTCCACCGATTCTCACGGGGTCACCATCCGGCGTGCCCGCACCTCGGATGTCAGGGCCATCCGGCGGCTCCTCGACCCCTACGTGCACCGCGACATCCTTCTCGACAAAGCCACCGTGACGCTTTACGAGGACATCCAGGAGTTCTGGGTCGCGGAGCGGGACGGGGACGCGGCCGTGGTCGGCTGCGGCGCGCTGCACGTGATGTGGGAGGACCTCGCCGAGGTGCGCACCCTGGCGGTGGACCCGGCCCGCAAGGGCACCGGCATCGGGCACCAACTCCTTGACAAGTTGCTGCACACCGCCCGCTGGCTCGGCGTCCGGCGCATTTTCTGCCTCACGTTCGAAGTGGCCTTCTTCGCCAAGCACGGCTTCGTCGAGATCGGCGAGACTCCGGTGGACCAGGACGTCTACAGCGAGCTACTGCGCTCGTATGACGAGGGCGTTGCCGAGTTCCTGGACCTGGAGCGGGTGAAGCCCAACACCCTCGGCAACAGCAGGATGCTGCTGCATCTCTGATGGCGCTATGTCCGAATCGCGAAGATATTGTTGGGCAAGTTCTCCGACAGGGTTTGAGTTTTCCGCTGAAAAGCGGTTTGCTTTCGCCAGCACACATTGTTCCGATGAAAGGGAAGCCCGGTGGCTCAGAAGGTTCAGGTCCTTCTCGTCGATGATCTCGATGGCGGTGAGGCAGACGAGACCGTGACGTTCGCTCTCGACGGCAAGTCCTACGAGATCGACCTCACCACTGCCAACGCGGAAAAGCTCCGCTCCGCTCTGGAGCAGTACGTGAAGAGCGGCCGCAGGACCGGTGGCCGCGCCACGAAGCGGTCGCGCGGCGGTGCGTCCGGCAGCCAGGACACGGCGAAGATCCGCGCGTGGGCGAAGGAGCAGGGTTACGAGGTCAGCGAGCGTGGCCGTGTTCCGGCGAACATCCGCGAGGCATACGAAAAGGCGAACGGCTGACGTTCAGGGCGAGGCGGTGGCAGGCCGTCGCCGCCGCGCTCACCAGCCGTACCAGATCCGGCCGGTCCGCAACCCGGTTCCGCGCCGGAACGGCGGCGCCGTCGGCGCCACCCCCGTCCCCGTCCCCGTCCATGTCGGCACCCCGGACGACGTCTCCGGCGGCTTCCGCATCCGCGGTGTCCGCCGCGACACCCCCGTCCACGACCCCGTCAACGACCCCGGCCCCGCGGCCGGCCCCCGTGCCCACGGGCAGCCGCACCGCGGGCAGCCGCGCCAGCGCCGCCCTGCCCGGCGGCCGCAGCCACAGCGTCGGCGGCCAGCTCTGCACCGCCGCCGGCGCGGCGCTCAGGTCCAGGGGGGTGCCGCCCCGCTCCAGCCAGTCCAGCCGGCGGGCAGCTCCGCCGCGCCGCCCTCGGCGATCAGGAAGCGCATGCGGCCGCCGGTCAGCGCCACGGGCCCGGTGGCCGGCCGGCCGCGCAGCACGCCCCAGCCGGCCTCCGCGGGCATCTCCAGCACGTCGCAGCGCAGCACCCCGGGCGGCGGCACGCCCCCTGAGCCCGCCCCCGCCGCGGCCCTCGCAGATCCGGCCACAGAGCCCGCCGCAGACCCGGCCACGGCCGCCGCGGCGGACCGTGCGACGGCGTCCCCGAACGCCGCCTCCGCCTCCGCCGCCTCGGCCGCCCCCTCGGCCGCTGCCGCCGATCCGTTCCGGCCCCGCCCGCCGCGGGCGCCCGGCGGGGCGGGGCGCCCCTGCGGGCCGGTCTGGCGCGGGATCACGGTTCCGGTCACGCCCTGAGCAACGGGGCCGGGCCGCGTTGGTTACGACATGTGTCATCCCGGTCGCATAGCGCGCCTCTTCTTCCCCGCATCGGCTCTCGCAGACCTTCCCCCGTGTTCGCCGTCAGCGCAGTGAAGAGGCCGGAAAATCTGATGGCACCGCCCGTGACGCGGGTAAGACTTGGCTAGTGGCGCTGGTGAGAGCGGTGGCTTCGGCGGGCTCCGGTGGTCTTCGGCGGCGGCGTTCGCCATGGGCGTAGCGGCATTGAGCGTATTCGCCTGGCCTGCGGGAACATCGTCTCGCACCATCGGGTTGGAGCAGTAGCCGGCTGATCGGTGCAGGAGACTGAGGGAGTCAGCGTCCGGGTGTCGGCAGTTGGAATGAGCGGTCCCCGCTTGCGGGACTAAGCTGCGGAAGGACAGGGAGGGGAACGTCCCCGATCTGCCTGACCGCTCTGAGGAGCGATTAACGATGTTCGAGAGGTTCACCGACCGCGCGCGGCGGGTTGTCGTCCTGGCTCAGGAAGAAGCCCGGATGCTCAACCACAACTACATCGGCACCGAGCACATCCTCCTGGGCCTGATCCACGAGGGTGAGGGTGTCGCCGCAAAGGCACTGGAGAGCCTCGGGATCTCGCTCGAGGCGGTCCGCCAGCAGGTGGAGGAGATCATCGGCCAGGGCCAGCAGGCCCCGTCCGGCCACATCCCCTTCACGCCCCGGGCGAAGAAGGTCCTGGAGCTGTCGCTCCGCGAGGCCCTTCAGCTGGGGCACAACTACATCGGTACGGAGCACATTCTGCTCGGCCTCATCCGCGAGGGCGAGGGCGTCGCCGCCCAGGTCCTCGTGAAGCTGGGCGCCGACCTGAACCGGGTGCGGCAGCAGGTGATCCAGCTGCTCTCCGGCTACCAGGGCGGCAAGGAGACCGCCACCGCCGGCGGCCCCGCGGAGGGCACGCCCTCCACGTCCCTGGTGCTCGACCAGTTCGGCCGGAACCTCACGCAGGCCGCCCGCGAGTCCAAGCTCGACCCGGTCATCGGGCGCGAGAAGGAGATCGAGCGGGTCATGCAGGTGCTGTCCCGCCGGACCAAGAACAACCCGGTGCTCATCGGCGAGCCCGGAGTCGGCAAGACCGCCGTCGTCGAGGGCCTGGCGCAGGCCATCGTCAAGGGCGAGGTGCCCGAGACGCTCAAGGACAAGCACCTCTACACCCTGGACCTGGGCGCGCTGGTCGCGGGCTCGCGCTACCGCGGCGACTTCGAGGAGCGCCTGAAGAAGGTGCTCAAGGAGATCCGCACCCGCGGCGACATCATCCTGTTCATCGACGAGCTGCACACCCTGGTGGGCGCGGGGGCCGCCGAGGGCGCGATCGACGCGGCGAGCATCCTGAAGCCGATGCTGGCCCGCGGCGAGCTGCAGACCATCGGCGCCACGACGCTCGACGAGTACCGCAAGCACCTGGAGAAGGACGCGGCCCTGGAGCGCCGCTTCCAGCCGATCCAGGTCGCGGAGCCGTCGCTGCAGCACACGATCGAGATCCTCAAGGGCCTGCGCGACCGGTACGAGGCGCACCACCGGGTGTCCATCACGGACGCCGCGCTGGTCGCCGCCGCCCAGCTCGCCGACCGGTACATCTCCGACCGCTTCCTGCCGGACAAGGCGATCGACCTGATCGACGAGGCCGGGTCGCGGATGCGCATCCGCCGGATGACCGCGCCGCCGGACCTGCGGGAGTTCGACGAGAGGATCGCCGACGTGCGGCGCGAGAAGGAGTCCGCGATCGACTCGCAGGACTTCGAGCTGGCCGCCGGGCTGCGCGACAAGGAGAAGCAGCTCCTGGCGCAGAAGGCGCAGCGGGAGAAGGAGTGGAAGGCCGGCGACATGGACGTCGTCGCCGAGGTGGACGAGGAGCTGATCGCCGAGGTCCTGGCCACCGCCACCGGCATCCCGGTCTTCAAGCTGACCGAGGAGGAGTCCTCGCGGCTGCTGCGCATGGAGGACGAGCTGCACAAGCGCGTCATCGGGCAGGAGGACGCCATCAAGGCGCTCTCCCAGGCCATCCGCCGTACGCGCGCCGGCCTGAAGGACCCGAAGCGCCCCGGCGGCTCGTTCATCTTCGCCGGCCCGTCCGGCGTCGGTAAGACGGAGCTGTCGAAGACGCTGGCGGAGTTCCTCTTCGGCGACGAGGACGCGCTGATCCAGCTCGACATGTCGGAGTTCAGCGAGAAGCACACCGTCTCGCGGCTGTTCGGCTCCCCGCCCGGCTACGTCGGGTACGAGGAGGGCGGCCAGCTGACGGAGAAGGTGCGCCGGAAGCCGTTCTCGGTCGTCCTCTTCGACGAGGTCGAGAAGGCCCACCCGGACATCTTCAACTCGCTGCTGCAGATCCTGGAGGACGGCCGGCTGACCGACTCCCAGGGCCGGGTCGTGGACTTCAAGAACACGATCATCATCATGACGACCAACCTCGGCACGAAGGACATCTCCAAGGGCTTCGGCCTGGGGTTCGCCGCCGGGGGCGACGTCAAGTCCGGCTACGAGCGGATGAAGTCCAAGGTCAGCGAGGAGCTGAAGCAGCACTTCCGGCCGGAGTTCCTCAACCGCGTGGACGACATCGTGGTCTTCCACCAGCTGACCCGGGACGACATCATCGAGATCGTCGACCTGCGGCTGTCCGAGCTGGACAACCGGCTCAAGGACCGCGACATGGCCATCGAGCTGTCCACCGAGGCCAAGGACCTGCTGTCCAGGCGGGGCTTCGACCCGGTGCTGGGCGCCCGGCCGCTGCGCCGTGCGATCCAGCGGGAGATCGAGGACGTGCTCTCGGAGAAGATCCTCTTCGGCGAGCTGCGCCCGGGCCACATCGTGGTGGTCGACACCGAGGGCGAGGGTGACGACGCGACGTTCACCTTCCGCGGCGAGGAGAAGTCCACGCTGCCCGACGCCCCGCCGGTCGACGCCGCCGCCGGCGGCGCCGGTCCGAACCTGAGCAAGGAGGCGTGAGGGCCTAGCCCGCACCCCCCGACGCGCGCAGCAGAGCCGCCCCGGCCGTACGGTCCGGGGCGGCTCTGCGTCTGTCGGCGCCCGCTCTGCGGCTGTCCGCCGGGGCGGTCGTCTCCGGGCGCCGGGCGGTCAGCCCCGGTACGCCGCGGTCACCAGCTCCTGCGCGACCTCCAGGCAGGCGAGCCGCTTCTCCTCCGGGTCGCCCTTGGCGTCGTCCAGGGCGAACATCCCCGCGTGCATGGTGAAGATCGCGGAGATGCAGCGCGCCTGGTCCTTGAGGTCGGCGTCCTTGTCGCGCAGCATCCCGATGATGTCGCCCATGCGCGCCTTGAAGTTCTCGCCGAGGCTCAGCTCGCGGATGCTGGCCTGGTTCTCCTGCATGAAGCGGAAGAGGGTGCTGCCGCCGGCGAGCAGCGAGCTGTAGCGCGCGAGCAGCTCCAGCCGGGTCTCCAGCGTGGCCGGCCGGGCCCGGCCCCAGGCGATCAGCTCGTCGACCTTCGCGAAGTGGTCCCGGACGATGCTGACGAGGATGTCTTCCTTCGTCTTGAAGTGGTAGTACAGCGCGGCCTTCGTGACGTCGAGCCGTTCGGCGATCTCGCGCAGGGAGGTCTTGTCGTAGCCCTTGTCGGCGAACAGCTCCAGCGCCACGTCCTGAATGCGCTGGCGGGTGTCGCTCCTGGTCGTACCCATGATCCCTGCTTCCGTCAGTGTACTTACTTGACGCCCGGCAAGTAGCGGCGTACCTTCACATAGTACCCACTAGCCGGGCGGCAAGTAAGTAGGGAGAGGGGTCATGGCGGACAAGGATCAGGAGGCGGTTCAAGCGCCGCCGCGCAACATCAGGGTGATCATGCTCGGCCTCATGATCACGATGATGCTGGCGATGCTCGACAACCTGATCGTCGGCACCGCGATGCCCACGATCGTCGGCGAACTGGGCGGCCTGGACCACCTCGCCTGGGTGGTCACCGCGTACACCCTGGCCATCGCCGTCTCCACGCCGCTGTGGGGCAAGTTCGGCGACCTCTACGGCCGCAAGGGCATCTTCATGTCCTCCATAGTCCTCTTCCTGATCGGCTCCGCGCTCTCCGGCATGGCCCAGGACATGGGCCAGCTCATCGCCTTCCGCGCGGTCCAGGGCCTGGGCGGCGGCGGCCTCATCGTGGGCGTGATGGCGATCATCGGCGACCTCGTGCCGCCCCGCGAGCGCGGCCGGTACCAGGGCATGATGGCCGCCGTCATGGGCATCGCCACCATCGGCGGCCCGCTGGTCGGCGGCACGATCACCGACCACCTCGGCTGGCGCTGGGCCTTCTACATCAACCTGCCGCTGGGCGCCGTCTCGCTCTTCGTGATCTCCACCGTGCTGCACCTGCCGAAGAAGCGGATCAAGGCGCGCGTCGACTACCCGGGCGCCGCGCTGCTCTCCGTCGGGCTGACCGCGCTGGTGCTGGTGACCTCCTGGGGCGGTACGGAGTACGACTGGGGGTCGGTGCAGATCGTCGGGCTGGCGGTGCTCGGCGCCGGCGCGCTGGCGGCCTTCGGCTGGGCCGAGACCCGCGCCGCCGAGCCGATCATCCCGCTGCGCATCTTCCGCAGCGGCAACTTCACGCTGATGAACGTGATCGGCTTCATCGTCGGCTTCGTGATGTTCGGCGGCGTGACCTTCCTGCCGCTGTTCCAGCAGAGCGTCCAGGGCGCCTCGGCCACCAACTCCGGCCTGCTGCTCCTGCCGATGATGCTGCCCGTGATGCTCGTCTCGCTGTTCGTCGGCCGGGCTGTGACCAGGACCGGGCGCTACAAGATCTACCCCATCGTCGGCGGCGCCGCCCTGATCGTCGGGATGTACCTGCTGTCCACGATGGACACCGGCACCACCCGCCTGACCTCCGGGCTCTACATGGCGGTGCTGGGCGCCGGCCTCGGCTTCATGATCCAGATGTCGATGCTCGTCGGGCAGAACAGCCTGGAGATGCGCGACATGGGCGCCGGCAGCTCGACGATCACCCTGACCCGCACCATCGGCGGCTCCTTCGGCGTCGCCCTGATGGGCGCCATCTTCGGCAGCCGGGTCAGCGGCACCATGGCCGAGGAGGCCGGGCCCGCGGGCGAGAGGGCGGCCGGCAGCGGCGGGCAGCTCAGCCCGGAGCGGATCGAGCAGCTGCCGACGCACGTCAAGGAGGCGTACCTCAACGCCGTCTCGAACGGCACCCACCAGGTCTTCCTCTGGGGAACGGCGATCGCGGCGATCGCGTTCGCCGCCGCCTGGTTCGTCAAGGAGGTCCCGCTGCGCGGGGCCGGCCCCAAGGACGCCGGACCGGCCGGGGACGCCGGTCCGGACTCCGCGAAAGCGGAGGAGGAGGCCCCGGCGAAGGTGTGAGCGGACCCGACCGGGGCCCCGACGGCGGGCCGCGCGCCTCCCGCGGTAGCGGGCGGGAGGCTCGCGGCCCGTCTGCACGCGTACGGCCGCCTGTGCGGATACGGGCACGGCGGGCCGTTGTCAGTGGGGCGTGGCACGCTCGAAGAGTGCTTCGCCCCGATCTGCGCGCACTCCGCAGCGCCAAGGACGCCATGGACCGCGACTGGGCCGATCCGGCGGTCGGCCTGGACGCGGTGGCGACGCACGCCGGATACTCCCGCTACCACTTCGTACGGGCCTTCAAGGCCGCCTACGGCGAGACCCCCGGCCAGTACCTGACCCGCCGCCGCATGGAGCGCGCCGAGCACCTGCTGCGCACCTGCAACCTCACCGTCACCGAGGTCTGCCACCTCGTCGGCTTCTCCGCCGTCGGCACGTTCTCCGCCAGCTTCAAACGGCGTACGGGCCTGTCGCCCAGCGCCTACCGCGCGGCCCACGTGGGCCGCGGCACCGCGCTCATACCCGGCTGCTTCGCGCTCCTGTGGGCCGGCGGCTTCGACCCGCGGATCAGCGAGCGCAACTCTGAGGAAGCGGACTGAGCCACCCCCGCCTACCGTGGCTGCCGTACGGAAACCCCCCTCACCAGGGAGAACGTCATGATCACCAACCTTGCCATCGCCACCGTCTGGACCACGGACCAGGTGCGGAGCCGGGACTTCTTCACCGAGAAGCTCGGCTTCGAGATCCGCGACGACATCGAGCTGCACGAGGACATGCGCTGGATCACCGTCGGGGTCCCCGGCCAGCCGGACGTCATGCTGGCCCTCATGCGCACCAACGGTCCCGGCCTCGACCCGGAGTCGGCCGAGGCGCTGACGATGCTCGTCAACAAGGGCGTGCTGGGCGCCGGCGCGTTCCACACGGACGACTGCCGGGCGACGTACGAGAAGCTGCGGGCCAACGGCGTGGACTTCATCCAGGAGCCGCAGGAGCGCCCGTACGGGGTCGAGGCGATATTCCGCGACGACAGCGGCAACTGGTACTCGCTGACGCAGACCCGGGAGGGCGGGCTGGACTACAGCAAGCCCTGGTCCTGACGCGGGCGTCCGCCGCGCCGCGGCGGCGCGGGCGCCCGCGTCAGGTCTGCGGCAGCCGGTACAGCCCGTCCGCCAGCGGCTCCACCAGCCCGTCCGACACCAGGCTGTCCAGCGCCCGCGCCCGCTGCACCGGCTCGTGCCACACGGCGTCCAGCCGCTGCTGCGGCACCGGCCCGTCCGCGTCCCGCAGCACCGCCAGCAGCCGCCCGCGCACCTGCCGGTCCGTGCCGGCGTACGACTGCGTGCGGCGCGGCGGGCCCGCGTGCGCGGGGTGGCCGGCGAGCCGCCAGGCGCACAGGGCCGCCACCGGGCAGCTGCCGCAGTCGGGCTTGCGGGCCGTGCAGACGAGCGCACCCAGCTCCATCGTCGCCGCGCCCCAGCGGGCCGCCTCCGCGTCCTCGTCCGGGAGCAGCTCGCGCGCGACGCGGCGCTCCACGGCGGTCGTCGCGCCCGGCGGGAACTCGGTGCCGCCGACCAGCCGGGCGTAGACGCGGCGGACGTTCGTGTCGAGCACGGCGTGCCGCTGCCCGTACGCGAAGGAGGCCACGGCCGCCGCGGTGTACTCGCCGATGCCGGGCAGCGCGAGGAGCTGCGCGTGCCGCTTGGGCACGTCGCCGTTGTGCCGCTCCTTTATCGCGGTGGCGGCGGCGTGCAGCCGCAGGGCGCGGCGGGGGTAGCCGAGCCGGCCCCAGGCCCGTACGGCCTCGCCGGGGGCCTCGGCGGCCAGGTCGGCGGGGCGGGGCCAGCGCTTCAGCCACTGCGTGTAGACGGGGAGCACGCGGCTCACCGGCGTCTGCTGCAGCATGAACTCGCTGACCATGACGCCCCAGGGGCCCGCTTCGGGCCGGCGCCACGGCAGGTCGCGGGCGTGCTCGTGGAACCACTGGAGGACTGGCCCGTGCAGCGCCCCGGGCTCGGGCCGGGGCGCGGACGCGGGCTGGGACGCGGGCGCGGCGCCGGCGGGGGGCGGCGCGGATGCGGTACTTGCTGTGGTCGCAGTCATGGCACCCCGATCCTGGCACAGAAAAGGGCGGCGGCCCGGGCAGCGCCCGGGGCGTTGCGTGTTGTGACGCCGGGAGACGCTGAGAGGGTGATACGCCGGTGCATGGAGCGGACGACGAGACTCGAACTCGCGACCCTCACCTTGGCAAGGTGATGCTCTACCAACTGAGCTACGTCCGCGCGCCCGTGGGGCGGCTGCCCACTATACCGCGGTGCCGCCCCCCGCGGACCGGCCGGGGACGGGACCGCGGTACGGCCCGGGGCGCGGGGGAGGGGGCCTACAGCCAGCCGCGTTCGCGGGCCAGGCGGGCCGCCGCGTGCCGGTTCTCCGCGTTGAGCTTCGTCATCGCCGACGACAGGTAGTTCCGTACCGTCCCCGGCGTCAGCGACGCGCGGCGGGCGATGTCCGACACCGGGGCCCCGTCCGCCGCCAGCTCCAGCACCTCCGCCTCCCGCGGCGTCAGCGGCGAGTCCCCGGCCGCGATGGCGTCCGCGGCCAGCTCCGGGTCGACGTACCGGCCGCCGCCGTGCACCGTGCGGATCACCTCCGCCAGCCGCTGCGCCGAGACCGTCTTGGGCACGAAGCCGCGCACCCCCGCGGACAGCGCCTGCTTCAGCGCGCCCGGTCGGCCGTGGCTGGTGACGATCATCGCCGCGCACCCGGGTGCCGCCGTACGCAGCGAGGCCGCCACGGTGACGCCGTCGAGCCCCGGCATCTGCAGGTCGAGCACGGCGACGTCCGGCCGGTGGGCGCGCGCCATGGCCAGCGCCTCGTCGCCGCCCGCCGCCTCGGCGACGACCGTCAGGTCGTCCTCCAGCGCCAGCAGCGCGGCCAGCGCGCCCCGGATCAGGTGCTCGTCGTCGGCGAGCAGTACTCGGATCACGACGCCTCCAGGTCGTTCCCAGCCTCCAGGCCGTTCCGCGGCTCCAGGCCGTTTCGCGGCGCCACGCCGGCCCGCGTCCCCAGGTCGATCCGCGCCGCCAGCCGGAACCCCCCGCCCCCGCGGTGCACTGCGCTCAGCGTGCCCCCGACGGCCGCGAGCCGCTCCCGCAGCCCGGCGAGCCCGGCGCCGTCGGCGGGGGTGCCGGGCTCGGCGCCGGCGGCGCCGTCGTTGTCCATGGTCAGCTCGACCCGGCCGGGCCCCGCCCGCAGCGACACCGTGCAGGCGCGCGCGTCCGCGTGCCGCAGCACGTTCGTCGTCCCCTCGCGGACCACCCACGCGAGCGCCGACCGCACCTCCTCGGGCACCTCCTCCCGGGCGCCCGGAGCCGTCAGGTCCGCCTCGTCGACCTCGCAGTCGACGCCGGCCGCGCGCAGCACCGCGCGGGCGCCGGCCAGCTCGGCGTGCAGGTCGGCGGCGCGGTAGCCGCGTACGACCGCGCGGATCTCGCGCTGCGACTCCTGCGCGACGCGCTGCACCTCGGCCATCTGGTCCGCGGCCTCGGGCCGGCCGCGCTGCGCCAGCTGCACGGCCAGCTCGCTCTTGAGCGCCATGACGGAGAGGTTGCGGCCGAGTACGTCGTGCAGGTCGCGGCCGAAGCGCAGCCGCTCCTCGGCGACGGCCAGCCGGGCCTGCACGGCGCGGGCGGCGTCCAACTCGTCGACGAGCTTCACGCCCCACGCGGAGGCGCGGTAGGTGAGCCCCATGAAGGGCGCGCCCACGGCCGTGGTGAGCGCGGTGACCAGCAGCCACTCCGCGCGCGGCCCGACGACCGCCGCGGCGAGCAGCGTGCCGGCGCACAGCGCGCCGACCACAGCCCCGCCGCGGCGCAGCGGCAGCGCCAGCACCACCGGGCCGGCGGTGAACATCAGCACCCAGACGAGGAACGGCCCGAGCTGCTCCGGCTCCAGCCGGTCCGCGGCACGCAGCGCGAGGCCGACCCCGAGCAGCGCCGAGCAGACGCCGAGGTGCAGGGCGAGCAGCCGGCGGGTGGGTCCGTCGGCGCCGAGGTACGGGGCGGTCAGGGAGAGCCTGATCTGCAGCGCGAGGTGCGCGAGGAGGAGCGCGGCCACGACGGCGAACGGGCCCGCGCCGATCTCCTCGCGGGTGCTGCTCAGCCACACGCTCATGAGCACGGCCTCGAAGAGCGCGAGGAAGTACATGGTGGAGACGGTGTAGCGGCGCCAGCGCTCGGGCCCGCTCATGCGCCGGGCGCGCTGCAGCCAGCGGAGCACGCCGCCTCCTCTCCCCGGGCCGGGGCCCGGACCGGTCCTCTCGTACGTCCCCGCCGCCCCCGCCGCCCCGTACGTTCCTCCCGGGCCCGGCGCCGCGCCCGTCACCCCGTACGGCCGTACCGTACGCCCACCGCCCCCCGGCGGTCGCACGGCCGGCCGTGGCCCGCTCACCCGCGCGGCTCCCACCGGAACCACCGCCGCACCGCCCACGCCCCCGCGGCGGTCCACGCCACCGCCACCGCCAGCGCCTCGACGGTCCCGCCGGCGCCCAGCTCCCCGGTCCACCCGCCGCGCACCAGCTCCACCACCGGCGACAGCGGCAGCCGCCGCGCGACCTCCGCGAGCGAGTCCGGCAGCACCTCGAACGGGACGAACAGCCCCGACCCGAACATCGACACCAGCAGCAGCGGCATGCTCGTCAGCTGCGCGCTCTCCGCCGACTTCGTCGCCGCGGCGGTCGCCGCGGCCAGCACCGTGAGCATCGCCA
This sequence comes from Streptomyces synnematoformans, assembly GCF_039531005.1. Taxonomy (NCBI): domain Bacteria; kingdom Bacillati; phylum Actinomycetota; class Actinomycetes; order Kitasatosporales; family Streptomycetaceae; genus Streptomyces; species Streptomyces synnematoformans. Next base: position 6,672 of record NZ_BAAAPF010000117.1, on the reverse strand, counting down.
TCCCCAGCAGCACCCCGAGCACCGCCGCGAGCGGCGCCTGCGGCGCCGGCGCGTCCATCGCCAGGCCCACGGTGACGGCCAGCACGAGGCACTGCGCCAGCGCCACGCACAGCGCGGGCAGCGCGGCGCCGGCGAGCAGCTCGCGGTCGTCGAGCAGGCCGGTGCGCAGCCGCTTGAGGACGAGTTCCTCGCGGCGGGCGACGTAGACGATCACGAGGTTGGCGTAGACGACGAAGAGCAGCGCGAAGACGACGGCGCTCGGCAGCACCACGGTGGCCGCGGTGAGCCCGGTGTCGGACAGGTCCATCTCCGCGACGGCGGACCGGGTGGCGAACGCGAAGCCCGCCGGGGTGACGAGCGCGCCGAAGAGCACGAGCTTGCTGCGCCACAGCAGCGTCAGCTCGGCCCGGCCGACCGCGGCCAGCCGGGCGAGCGGCCCGGGGACGTCGGCGGCGCGGTCGCCGGCGTGTGCCGGCGGGGCGGTGCCGGTGGCGGCGTCGGTGGCGGTCATCGGGCGTTCCTCTCGTCGGTACGGACCGGTCCTGCGGCGTACGCCGCGGCCCCGGCGCCCTGGTCGGGCCGCTCGCGCGGCCCCGCCCGGCGGTCGTCCGCCGCGGCCCCCGCGATCTTCAGGAAGGCCTCCTCCAGCGACGCCGACCGGGCGTCCAGGCCGGCCAGCTCCACGCCGTTGTCCTGGGCCCACAGCAGCACCTCCGTCAGCGTCCGCTGCAGCGCGCCCGTGCGCAGCCGCACGGCCGTCCCCGCCAGCTCGTGCCCGGTCACGCCCAGCGCCGGCAGCGGCGGCAGGTCGCCCGGCAGCCAGCCGACGGGCAGCCGGAACGAGACGGTCGCCGGGTGGGCGCCGACGATCTCCTCGACGGTGCCGGCCGCGGCGATCCGGCCGCCGGCCATGATCGCCAGCCGGTCCGCCAGCTCCTCCGCCTCCTCCAGGTAGTGCGTGGTGAGCAGCACCGTCGTCCCGCCGGCGCGCAGTTCGCGGACCAGCTCCCAGGTGGCGTGCCGCCCTTCGGCGTCCAGCCCGGTCGTCGGCTCGTCGAGGAAGAGCACCTCGGGCCGGCCGAGCAGCGCGAGCGCCAGGTCGAGGCGCCGCCGCTCGCCGCCGGACAGGTGCGCCACCCGCACGTCCCGGCGGCCGGCGAGGCCGACCAGCTCCAGCGCCTCCGCCGCGGGCCGCGGCCGCGCCGTGCAGCCGGCCCACATCCGTACCGTCTCGGCGACCGTCAGCTGCGCGGGCATGCCGCCCTCCTGCAGCATCACGCCGGTGTACGGGCGCACCCGCCGGCGCTCGCGGTACGGGTCGTGCCCGAGCACCCGCACCTCGCCCCCGCTGGGCGGCGCCAGGCCCTCCAGCAGCTCGACGGTGGAGGTCTTGCCGGCGCCGTTGGTACCGAGCAGGGCGAACAACTCGCCCCGGCGGACGGCGAAGTCGATGCCGCGCACCGCCTCGAAGTCCCCGTACGCGCGCCGCAGCCCCGTGGCGCTGATCACGTTGTCCTGTGCACTGACCATGTCTGAAAGGCTTCCGCCGCGGCGGGCGCCGGTGCAGTGCACGCTGTCATCGGACGCGATGACAGATGTCATGTCGGAGGGGACTTCCGGGAACGCACGAAAAGAGCCCCGGCCGAAGCCGGGGCTCTCACTGAGCGGACGACGAGATTCGAACTCGCGACCCTCACCTTGGCAAGGTGATGCTCTACCAACTGAGCCACGTCCGCGTGCATCCGAACGGCTCTCACCGTTCGGCGCGTGCTCCACTCTACCCCATGACATACGGGGCTTCTGTGGCGGAGCGGGTGACAGGAATCGCACACTGCGCCTCCCTCTTGGAAAGAGGGCGCTCTACTACTGAGCTACACCCGCGTGGCCTCGGGGGGTCGCCCCTCGGCGCGTGCCCCGACTCTATCGGATGCCGGGGGGCGGATGGCAAGCCGGACGGGTGAACGCCCGGACACGCGGCCCGTGAACGGCCGGAACCGGACGTCAGTGCGCGGCTTCGAACGCCTCGTAGACCTTCTTCGGGATGCGTCCCCTGGCCGGCACCTCCATGCCGTGCGACCCGGCCCAGGCGCGTACGGTGGCGGGGTTGGGCGCCACGTCGGTGCGGGTGAACGTCCGCCCCGACGCGGCCCGCTTCCGGCCGGCCCGCAGGAAGGGGGCCAGCGTGCTGCGCAGTTTCCTGGCGTTCGAGGCATTGAGATCGATCTCGTACGACTTCCCGTCGAGTCCGAAGTTGACCGTCTCGGTAGCTTCTCCGCCGTCGATGTCGTCGAAGAGGCTGACCACTACGCGCTGCGCCACGAAACCGGTCCTTCCGTCGGTCGCGCCTGCCGCTTTCCCGCCCGCCGCGCGACCTGCGGAGCGGGCCGGGGCTGCGGGAGCGCCGGCTCATTTGATCAGTTCTTTAACCTTTGTATCGCGACGGCTTTTGATGCGGAAGCCGGGCAATTGTGCCCGCGTGTCACGTCGCAATGCGGACCCTACGTTTATTGGGACCTTTACCCAAGTGGATATCACGGGCGATGCGGAACCGTAACCGGCCCGACCCATATCTACCCGGGTAGATTTGTCCGCAAGGTACGCTGTCGTCACCGCTTCTTCACAACCCTTACCGGGAGTAGCCAGTGGCCCGCGTCGTAGTCGACGTCATGCTCAAGCCGGAGATCCTCGACCCGCAGGGACAGGCGGTGCAGCGTGCGCTGCCGCGCCTCGGCTTCGCCGGGATCGCCGACGTCCGCCAGGGCAAGCGCTTCGAGCTCGAACTGGAGGGGCCGGTCGACGACGCCGCCCTCGCGCAGATCAACACGATGGCCGAGACGTTCCTTGCGAACACCGTGATCGAGGACTTCACCGTACGTGTCGAGGAAGTCGCGGACCGGGGAGAGGCGAAGTGACCGCTCGCATCGGCGTCGTCACCTTTCCGGGCTCGCTTGACGACCGCGACGCGCTGCGCGCGGTCCGGCTGGCGGGCGCGGAGCCGGTCCCGCTCTGGCACCGGGACCGGAACCTGCAGCAGGTGGACGCCGTCGTGCTCCCCGGCGGTTTCAGTTACGGCGACTATCTGCGGGCGGGCGCCATTTCCCGCTTTGCACCCGTGATGGATACGGTCATCGAGCAGGCCGGGGCCGGTATGCCGGTCCTCGGCATCTGCAACGGCTTCCAGGTGCTCACAGAAACTCATCTGCTGCCCGGCGCGATGTTGCGTAACAACCACCTGCACTTCATCTGCCGGGACCAGAAGCTGCGGGTGGAGAACGCCGGCACCGCCTGGACCGCCGACTACGCCGCGGGCCAGGACATCCGCATCCCGCTCAAGAACATCGACGGCCGCTACACCGCCGACGAGCGCACGCTCGACGAGCTGGAGGCCACCGGCCGCGTCGTCTTCCGCTACCTGGACGGCAACCCCAACGGCTCGCTGCGCGACATCGCCGGCATCGCCAACGAGGCCGGCAACGTCGTCGGCCTCATGCCCCACCCCGAGCACGCCGTCGAAGCCCTCGTCGGCACCGGCCGCACCGACGGCCTCGGCTTCTTCACCTCGATCCTCAAGAGGCTGATCACCGCATGAGCAGCATGACGCGCACCCCCCTCGACACCGTCAAGCACGCCTCCGGCACCCCCGGCGCCGAGCAGCCCTGGGCCGAACTCGGCCTGTCGCGACACGAGTACGAGCGGATCCGCGAGATCCTCGGCCGCCGCCCGACCGGCGCCGAGCTGGCCATGTACTCCGTGATGTGGTCCGAGCACTGCTCGTACAAGTCGAGCAAGGTGCACCTGAAGCAGTTCGGCGACAAGGCCCCGCCCTCCGACGCCCTCCTCGTCGGCATCGGCGAGCAGGCCGGCGTCGTGGACGTCGGCCAGGGCTACGCCGTCACGTTCAAGGTCGAGTCGCACAACCACCCCTCGTACGTCGAGCCCTACCAGGGCGCCGCCACCGGCATCGGCGGCATCGTCCGTGACATCATCGCCATGGGCGCCCGCCCCGTCGCCGTGATGGACCCGCTGCGCTTCGGCGCCGCCGACCACCCCGACACCAAGAGGGTGCTGCCCGGCGTCGTCGCCGGCATCGGCGGCTACGGCAACTGCCTGGGCCTGCCGAACATCGGCGGCGAGGTCGTCTTCGACCCCTGCTACCAGGGCAACCCGCTCGTCAACGCCCTCTGCGTCGGCGTCATGCGGCACGAGGACATCCACCTCGCCAAGGCCGCCGGCGTCGGCAACAAGGTGATCTTGTACGGGGCGAGGACCGGCGGCGACGGCATCGGCGGCGCCTCCATCCTGGCCTCCGAGACCTTCGACGATGCGAAACCCTCGAAGCGTCCCAGCGTCCAGGTCGGCGACCCGTTCCAGGAGAAGCTGCTCATCGAGTGCACCCTGGAGGCGTTCGCCGAAGACCTCGTCGTCGGCATCCAGGACCTCGGCGCCGCCGGGCTGTCCTGCGCCACCTCCGAGCTGGCCTCCAACGGCACCGGCGGCATGCGCGTCGAACTCGACGTCGTACCGCTGCGCGACGCGACGCTCTCGCCCGAGGAGATCCTCATGAGCGAGTCGCAGGAGCGGATGTGCGCGGTGGTCGAGCCCGCGAAGGCCGAGCGCTTCCTCGCCGTCTGCGAGAAGTGGGACGTCACCGCCACCGTCATCGGCGAGGTCACGGACGGCGACCGGCTGGAGATCTTCTGGCACGGCGAGCAGATCGTGGACGTACCGCCGCGCACCGTCGCCCACGACGGCCCGGTCTACGAGCGGCCCATGGCCCGCCCCGGCTGGCTGGACGCCCTCCGGGCCGACGACGCGGCGAAGCTGCCGCGGCCCGGTGCGGCGGACGGCGACGCGCTGCGCGCCCAGGTGCTGCGGCTCGTCGGCTCGCCGAACCAGGCGGACAAGTCGTGGATCACCTCGCAGTACGACCGCTTCGTCCTCGGCAACACCGTCCTCGCCCAGCCCGAGGACTCCGGCATGATCCGTATCGACGAGGAGACCGGCCTCGGCGTCGCGCTGGCCACGGACGGCAACGGCCGCTACGCCAAGCTCGACCCGTACGCGGGCGCGCAGCTGGCGCTGGCGGAGTCGTACCGCAACGTCGCGGCCACCGGCGCCCGCCCGCTCGCGGTCACCGACTGCCTCAACTTCCCCTCGCCGGAGGACCCGGCGGGCATGTGGCAGTTCGCCGAGGCGTGCCGCGGCCTGGCCGACGCCTGCCGCACCCTGGGCACCCCGGTCACCGGCGGCAACGTCTCCCTCTACAACCAGACCGGCGACCAGCCGATCCACCCGACGCCGGTCGTCGGCGTGCTCGGCGTGATCGACGACGTGGCGCGGCGCACCCCGATGGCGTTCGCGACGGAGGGCCAGCTGCTGTACCTCCTCGGCGACACGCGGCCGGAGCTGGGCGGCTCGGCCTGGTCGCAGGTGGTGCACGAGCACCTCGGCGGGCTGCCGCCGGCGGTCGACCTGGAGCGGGAGCGGCTGCTCGCCGAGATCCTGATCGCCGCCTCGCGCGACGGCATGATCGGCGCGGCGCACGACCTGTCGGACGGCGGGCTGGTCCAGGCGGTGGTGGAGTCCTGCCTGCGGGGCGGCCACGGCGCGCGGCTGGTGGTGCCGGAAGAGCTGGAGGCGGCGGTGTTCCTGTTCTCGGAGTCGCAGGGCCGCGCGGTGGTGGCGGTGCCGCGGAGCGAGGAGATGCGGTTCACGGACATGTGCGGTGCGCGCGGGCTGCCGGCGACCCGGATCGGGGTGGTCGACGGGGACACGCTGGAACTCCAGGGCCACTTCGGCATCCCGCTGACGGAACTGCGCGAGACGTACGAGCGGACGATCCCGGAGCTGTTCGCCTGAGCGCGGTCTGCGGTGACACGGGGCGGGGTCAGCGCAGGGGCGCGGCCCCGTCACCGGTCCCGCTCGCGAGGGTGTCAACGGCCCGGTAGATCTCGGCCTTGAGCCCCTCCGGGTCGGGTACGTGCCGGAGCGTCATCATGCCCTGCTCGGACGCGGACTGCACGCTGAGCGTCCCGTAGCGCATGATCCGTTCCCACAGGTTGGCGCGGAACGACACGTCGTTCACGCGCGCGAGGGGGATGCTGCGGCCGGACTTGGACAGGAAGCCGCTGCGCTTGTACAGCCGCTTGGTGGTGAGGATGTACATCGTGCTGCGCCACTGGAGCAGCGGGATGAGCCAGAAGTAACAGGCGCAGACCGCCGCCACCGCCAGTACCACGAAGGCCGCTTTCTTCCCCCAGTCCTCGTCCGTCGGCAGCCACCACGCGAGCACCACGGCGGCCAGGGCAATCACGCAGAGCGCGAGGAACTCGTTGACCAGCGTCGTCCAGTGCTGGCGGGTCACGTACACCAGAGACTCGTCTTCGGCGAGGTGGCGGTCGGCGATAGGCATGCGCGCATGGTGGCACACGTCCGCGTTGTCAGACCCGGGCCGTACGCTCCAGGCATGCCCACCGCCAAGCGCAGCGGCGCCCGCAGGGCGCGCACGTACGACCCGGAGAAGACGTGGACGGCGCTCACGGCGCAGGTGCACGCGCTGAGCGCCGCGGCGCACGCGCTGGACGCCGACCGGCTCGCGCTGCCGTCGGGGCTGCCGGGCTGGGACGTCCGGCTGCTGCTGGCGCACGTTGTCGACCAGGTCGAGGCGACGCC
>NZ_BAAAPF010000116.1:0-20141 GCF_039531005.1 Streptomyces synnematoformans | reverse complement strand
GGCGGCGGCCCGGGGCCAGGCGGGCGCGGTCGGGGGTCGGCGCGTCCTCGCGCCAGTCGCGCAACTTCGACATCTCATCCATTGGTTGCCGCCTCGGGTGCGTCGTACGGGGAGCGAGGGTTGGGCCCGAGGGCCGCACGCACCTTGCGCCGGGCCCGGCTGAGCCGGGAGCGCACGGTGCCGACGGGGATGTCGAGCGCCTCGGCCACCTCCGCGTAGGTGAGGTCGGCCCACGCCACGAGCAGCAGCACGTGCCGGTCGCCGGACGGCAGCCTCGCGAGCGCGCCCGCGAGCGGGGCGTGGGCGGCCTGCGCGGCGAGCCGGTCGTCGGCCTCGTCCACCCAGGAGTGGGCCACCGGGTCGACGCCGGTACGGGCCAGGGCGCGCAGCGACCGCACCTCGGACCGGCGGTGCCGGCCGATGAGGTTGGCGGCGATGCCGTAGAGCCACGGCCGGGCGCTGGCACGGCCGGTGTCGAAGCGCGCCCGGGCGCGGAAGGCGGCCAGGAAGGTGTCGGCGGTGATGTCGTCCGCCGCTCCGGTGCCGAGCCGGCGGGCCGCGTAGCGGTGGATGGCGGGGGCGTGCCGATCGTAGAGTTCCGCGAACGCCTCCGGCCGGTCCAGCGACTCCTCGATCACGGCGGCGTCTCCGTCGACAAGCGGCGAGATGACGTGCGGGGGGTCCACGAATCTCTCCGGGATGTCGTGCGGCGGGTCGGTCACTGGGGGGTCCCCGTTCGAAGAGGTGGCGGCGGTTCCCTGTCACCCCTTGTTGCCCGATGACCGTGAACGCGTTCACGGTGAATTCTCCGGGCCGTGCCCGGGCCCGGCACCCGGCCGGTCCCCGGGAACGCGGAAGGCCCGCCCCGGGGACCGGGGCGGGCCTTGCCGGTGCGTCCTCAGACGTTGAAGCCCAGGGCGCGCAGCTGCTCGCGGCCCTCGTCGGTGATCTTGTCCGGGCCCCACGGGGGCATCCAGACCCAGTTGATCCGCAGGTCGTTGACGATGCCGTCGGTCGCGGCCTTCGCCTGGTCCTCGATCACGTCGGTCAGCGGACAGGCCGCCGAGGTCAGCGTCATGTCCAGGGTGGCGATGTTGCCCTCGTCGACGTGGATGCCGTAGACGAGGCCGAGGTTGACGACGTCGATGCCCAGTTCGGGGTCGACCACGTCGTACAGCGCCTCGCGGATCTCCTCCTCCTCGGCGGGCTTCGTCGTCACGTCGGTGTCCGTCATGCTGCGGCCTCCTTGAGCGCCTGGGCGGTGGCGTCTTTCCACGCCATCCAGGACAGCAGGGCGCACTTCACGCGCGCCGGGTACTTCGAGACGCCGGCGAACGCGACCGCGTCCTCCAGCACCTCCTCCATGGCAGCCAGGTCTTCGTCTCGCTCGATCCTCCCACGCGACTGCATCAGCTCCAGGAACTGCTCCTGGATCCGCTGCGCCTCGGGCAGCTCCTTGCCGACCAGCAGCTCGTTGAGCACGGAGGCGCTGGCCTGGCTGATGGAGCAGCCCTGGCCCTCGTAGGAGACGTCCTCGACGGTCTGCCCGGCGAGCTTCACGCGCAGCGTGATCTCGTCGCCGCAGGTCGGGTTGACGTGGTGCACCTCGGCGTCGCCGGCCCGCAAGCCCCGGCCGTGCGGGTGCTTGTAGTGGTCCAGGATGACGTCCTGGTACATCGAATCGAGCTTCACGCTGTTCCCACGCCCTTCAGCCGAAGAAGTTCCGGACGTACTCCAGGCCGTCGACCAGTGCGTCGACCTCGCCCGGGGTGGAGTACAGATAGAACGACGCCCGCGTGGTCGCAGGAATTCCGTACCGCAGGCAGACCGGCCGCGCGCAGTGGTGGCCGACCCGGACCGCGATGCCCTGCTCGTCGAGCACCTGGCCGACGTCGTGCGGGTGGATGTCGCCGAGTGTGAACGAGATCGCGGCGCCGCGCTCCTCGGCCGTCGTCGGGCCGATGATCTTCAGGTCGGGCACCTCCTGCAGCCGCCCGAGCGCGTAGCCGGTGATGGCGTGCTCGTGCGCCTCGATCTGCGCCATGCCGATGCCGGCGAGGTAGTCCACCGCCGCGCCGAGGCCGACGGCCTGGGCGATCGGCGGCGTGCCGGCCTCGAACTTGTGCGGCGCCGGGGCGTACGTCGAGGAGTGCATCGAGACGGTCTCGATCATCTCCCCGCCGCCGAGGAACGGCGGGAGGTCGTCCAGCAGCCCCTTGCGGCCCCAGAGCACCCCGATGCCGGTCGGGCCGGCCATCTTGTGCCCGGTGAAGGCGACGAAGTCGGCCTGCAGCGCCTGCACGTCCAGCGGCATGTGCGGGGCGGCCTGGGAGGCGTCCACGACGACCAGCGCGCCGACCTCCTGGGCGCGGCGGACGATGGCCTCGACGGGGTTGTGCGTGCCGAGGATGTTGGAGACCAGCACGAAAGACACGACCTTGGTCTTCTCCGTGATGACCTCGTCGAGGTCGCTCAGGTCGAGGCGGCCGTCGTCGGTGAGGCCGAACCACTTCAGCTTCGCGCCGGTGCGCTGCGCGAGCAGCTGCCACGGGACGATGTTGGAGTGGTGCTCCATCTCCGTGATGACGATCTCGGTGTCGCGGTCCACGCGGTACGGCTCGTCGGCGAAGCCGAGCATGTTGGCCACGAGGTTCAGCGACTCGGAGGCGTTCTTGGTGAAGACGACCTCGTCCCGGCTGGGCGCGTTGACGAAGGCGGCCACCTTGTCGCGGGCGCCCTCGTACAGCGCCGTGGCCTCCTCGGCGAGGACGTGAACGCCGCGGTGCACGTTGGCGTTGTGCCGCTCGTAGTACGCGTTCAGCGCGTCGAGCACCTGGCGCGGCTTCTGCGAGGTCGCCGCGTTGTCCAGGTACACGACCTTCTGCCCGTCGTGGACGATGCGGTCCAGGATCGGGAAGTCCTTGCGGATCGCCTCGGTGTCGAGGAGGCCCGGCAGCTGGTTCACGCCGATGCGCCGCCCTTCACGTAGGCCGCGTAGCCCTCTTCCTCCAGCTTGTCCGCCAGCTCCGGGCCGCCGGACTCGGCGATCCGGCCCTCCGCGAAGACATGCACGTGGTCGGGCTTGATGTAACGCAGGATGCGGGTGTAGTGGGTGATCAGCAGGGTGCCGACCTCGCCGGACTCGCGGATCCGGTTGACGCCCTCGGAGACGATGCGCAGCGCGTCGACGTCCAGGCCGGAGTCGGTCTCGTCGAGGATCGCGATCTTCGGCTTGAGCAGCTCCAGCTGCAGGATCTCGTGGCGCTTCTTCTCACCGCCGGAGAAGCCCTCGTTGACGTTGCGCTCGGCGAAGGCGGGGTCGATGTTCAGCCGCTCCATCGCCTCCTTGACCTCCTTGACCCACGTGCGGAGCTTGGGGGCCTCGCCGCGGATCGCGGTGGCGGAGGTGCGCAGGAAGTTGGAGACGGTGACGCCGGGGACCTCGACCGGGTACTGCATGGCGAGGAACAGGCCGGCGCGGGCGCGCTCGTCCACGCTCATCTCCAGCACGTCCTCGCCGTCGATGGTGACGGTCCCGGAGGTGATCTGGTATTTGGGGTGGCCGGCGACGGAGTACGCCAGGGTGGACTTGCCGGAGCCGTTGGGGCCCATGATGGCGTGGGTCTCGCCCTGCTTCACGGTCAGGTCGACGCCCTTGAGGATCTCCTTCGTGGCGTTGTCGGCCTCGACGGAGACATGCAGGTCGCGGATTTCAAGCGTTGCCATGGTGCCTTCAGGACTCCTGGGTGACGGAGACGAGCACGTCGTCCCCTTCGATCTTGACGGGATACACGGGGACGGGGCGCGTCGCGGGCAGCCCGGAGGGCTTGCCGGTACGCAGGTCGAAGGTGGAGCCGTGCAGCCAGCACTCGATCTGGCAGTCCTCCACCTCGCCTTCGGAGAGCGAGACGTTCGCGTGCGAGCAGATGTCGTAGATCGCGAACACCTCCTCGCCGGTCAGCACGACCGACACCGGCGTGCCGTCGATTTCCACCCGCTTGGGGAGGTCCTCCTCCAGCTCGCTCAGCGCGCAGGCGCGAACGTACGTCGCGTTGGTCGTGTCGGTCATGCCACGGACGCCTCCAACTCGGCCTCGATCTTCTCGATCAGCCGCTCCTCGACGTCCTTGATGCCGATCTGCTGCACCAGCTCGGCGAAGAAGCCGCGGACGACCAGCCGGCGGGCCTCGTCGGCGGGGATGCCGCGGGCCATCAGGTAGAACAGCTGCTCGTCCTCGAAGCGGCCGGTGGCGGAGGCGTGGCCGGCGCCGATGATCTCGCCGGTCTCGATCTCCAGGTTGGGCACGGAGTCGACGCGGGCGCCGTCGGTGAGCACCAGGTTGCGGTTCAGCTCGTACGTGTCGGTGCCCTCGGCCCGCTTGCGGATCAGCACATCGCCGATCCACACGGCGTGCGCGTCGTCGCCCTGCAGCGCCCCCTTGTACGCCACGTTGCTGCGGCAGTGGGGGGCGTCGTGGTCGACGAACAGCCGGTGCTCCTGGTGCTGGCCGGCGTCGGTGAAGTACAGCCCGTACAGCTCGGCCTCGGCGCCCGGCCCGGCGTAGTGCGCCCGGGGGTGCAGCCGGACCAGGTCGCCGCCGAAGGTGACGACGACGGACTTGAAGCTCGCGTCCCGGCCGATGAGCGCGGACTGCTGCGCGACGTGCACGGCCCCGTCGGCCCAGTCCTGCACGGAGACGACGGTGAGCTTGGCGCCGTCGCCCAGCACGTACTCGGTGTTCTCGGCGAGGACCGCGTCGCCGGTGTGGTCGATGACGACGACGGCCTCCGCGAAGGCGCCCAGCTCGATGAGCTGGTGCCCGTACGACACGCCGCCCTCGCCGTGCACCGAGACCCGGATGGGCTCGGCGAGCTGCGTGTCCTTCGGCACGGTCACGACCGTGGCCTTCTCGAACGCGGAGTACGCCTGGGCGGCGATCCGGTCCACCGGGGTGCCGGCCCGGCCGAGCCGCGCGTCGTCACGGCCGACGGTCTCGACGGTGACGCCGTCGGGCGCGGCGATGGCCACCTTGGGCTCGCCGGTCGCGGCGGCGCTGCCGTCGTGCAGGCCGCGGATCCGCTCCAGCGGGGTGAAGCGCCACTCCTCCTCCCGGCCGTGCGGGACCGGGAAGTCGGCCACGTCGAAGGACGGCGGTGCGCTCATCCTGGTCGCGACGGTGGACTCCGCGGCCACCGCGATGGTTCCGGCGGCGGTGGAGCCGGCCGGGATCTTCTGGGCGTCGGCCATGGCTGTTCTCGTACTCGCTTTCTCGGAGGTCGTCTCGAAGGCTGTTCCGGCGTACGGCGGGCGGCTAGCCCACCGCGCCTTCCATCTGCAGCTCGATCAGCCGGTTGAGCTCCAGCGCGTACTCCATCGGCAGCTCCTTGGCGATCGGCTCGACGAAGCCGCGGACGATCATCGCCATCGCCTCGTCCTCGGACAGGCCGCGCTGCATCAGGTAGAACAGCTGGTCGTCGCTGACCTTGGAGACGGTCGCCTCGTGGCCCATCGTCACGTCGTCCTCGCGGACGTCGACGTACGGGTAGGTGTCCGAGCGGGAGACCGTGTCGACCAGGAGGGCGTCGCAGAGCACGTTGGACTTGGAGTTCTCCGCGCCCTCGCCGATCTCGATCAGGCCGCGGTACGAGGTGCGCCCGCCGCCGCGCGCCACCGACTTGGAGACGATGTTGGACGAGGTGTGGGGCGCCATGTGCACCATCTTGGCGCCGGCGTCCTGGTGCTGGCCCTCGCCGGCGAAGGCGACGGACAGGGTCTCGCCCTTGGCGTGCTCGCCCATCAGGTAGATCGCCGGGTACTTCATGGTGACCTTGGAGCCGATGTTGCCGTCGACCCACTCCATGGTCGCGCCCTCGTAGGCCACCGCGCGCTTGGTGACCAGGTTGTACACGTTGTTCGACCAGTTCTGGATCGTGGTGTAGCGGCAGCGGGCGTTCTTCTTCACGATGATCTCGACGACCGCGGAGTGCAGCGAGTCCGACTGGTAGATCGGCGCGGTGCAGCCCTCGACGTAGTGCACGTACGCGCCCTCGTCGACGATGATCAGCGTCCGCTCGAACTGGCCCATGTTCTCGGTGTTGATCCGGAAGTACGCCTGCAGCGGGATCTCGACGTGCACGCCCTTCGGGACGTAGATGAACGAGCCGCCGGACCACACCGCGGTGTTGAGGGAGGCGAACTTGTTGTCACCGGGCGGGATGACCGTGCCGAAGTACTCCTTGAACAGCTCCGGGTGCTCCCTGAGCGCCGTGTCCGTGTCCAGGAACAGCACGCCCTGGCTCTCCAGGTCGTCGCGGATCTGGTGGTAGACGACCTCGGATTCGTACTGCGCGGCGACGCCGGCGACCAGGCGCTGCTTCTCCGCCTCGGGGATGCCGAGCTTGTCGTAGGTGTTCTTGATGTCCTCCGGCAGGTCCTCCCAGGACTGGGCCTGCTTCTCGGTGGACCGGACGAAGTACTTGATGTTCTCGAAGTCGATGCCGGAGAGATCGGAGCCCCACGTGGGCATGGGCTTCTTGCCGAAGAGCCGCAGGCCCTTCAGCCGGGTCTTCAGCATCCAGTCGGGCTCGGACTTCTTGTTGGAGATGTCCCGGACGACGTCCTCGGACAGGCCGCGCTTCGCGGCGGCGCCGGCCGCGTCGGAGTCGGCCCAGCCGTACTCGTAGCGTCCCAGTCCTTCGAGCTCGGGATGCTCCGAGGCGGCGGTCTCGATAGGCGCAGTCATGCGGGGTTCCTCCCGGATGTCGGTGGCTGCCTGCGAGCGTGGTGCTCGCGGTTTTCGGGGACGAACGTCGTACACACGCCGTCGCCGTGGGCGATGGTGGCCAGACGCTGCACATGGGTGCCGAGCAAGCGGGAGAAGACCTCGGTCTCCGCCTCGCAGAGCTGCGGGTATTGCTCGGCGGTGTGCGCCACCGGGCAGTGGTGCTGGCAGAGCTGCTCGCCGGGGGCACCGGGAGCGCTGCGCGCGGTGGCAGCGTACCCGTCCTCGGAGAGCAGCCGGGCGAGAGCCTCGACCCGGCCCTCGGGGGGCACGCCGGCCAGCTCCGCGGCGTACCGCTCGGCCTGCTCGGCGACCCGGTCGCGGGCGAACGCGGCGACGGCCGCCGCGCCCCGCACGCCGCCGCCCGCGTTCTGCGCGATCCAGCGCAGGGCGTCGGCGGCGAGCTGGTCGTACGCCTGGTCGAAGGCGTCCCGGCCGCAGTCGGTCAGGGCGAAGACCTTGGCCGGGCGCCCGCGGCCGCGGGCCCCGTAGACCCGCTGGTCGCGGGGCTCCACGATGCCCTCGGCGACGAGCGCGTCGAGGTGCCGCCGGACGGCGGCGGGGGTGAGTTCGAGCCGGTGGGCCAGGTCGGCCGCGGTCGACGGGCCGTGGTCGAGGATGGAGCGGGCCACGCGGTTGCGCGTCCCGTGCTCGGGCACGGCAGCGCCGGCGGCCGGCCCGGCCGCCTGCTCCTTCGCCGTGCTCCCACCCGGGTCCACGTTTTTCACAACGCCATTGTTGCTTAATTCGCCGGGGCGGGACAAGCCGGTTCCGGATCACCGTGCGGTGGAATGCGTCACTTAGGGTCACCTAAGTGACGCCTGGGATCCGGCGGCCCCCCGGCGGGCAGCGCCCCGGGGCGGCGTCGGCCGGGCCCGCGGGCTCTCTAGACTCGCAGTCATGCACCAGCCCTCCACCGACGCGGCCGTCCAGGTGACCGGCCTCGTCAAGCGGTACGGCGAGAAGACCGCCGTCGCCGGGCTCGACCTCACCGCCGCCCGCGGCGAGGTCACCGCCGTCCTCGGCCCCAACGGCGCGGGCAAGACGACCACCGTCGAGGTCTGCGAGGGCTACCGCCGGCCGGACGCCGGCACCGTACGCGTCCTCGGCCGCGACCCCCGCGCCGACGCCGCCGAGCTGCGGCCCCGGGTCGGCGTGATGCTCCAGTCCGGCGGCGTCTACCCCACCGCGCGGGCCGGGGAGATGCTGCGCCACATCGCGCGGCTGCACGCCCGCCCCCTCGACGTCGTGGCGCTGGTCGAGCGGCTGGGCCTCGGCTCCTGCGGCCGCACCCCCTACCGCCGGCTCTCCGGCGGGCAGCAGCAGCGGCTCGCGCTCGCCATGGCCGTCGTCGGCCGCCCCGAGCTGGTCTTCCTCGACGAGCCGACCGCCGGCCTCGACCCGCAGGCCCGCCACGCCACGTGGGAGCTGATCCGCGAGCTGCGCGCCGACGGGGTGTCCGTGGTGCTCACCACCCATCACATGGACGAGGCGGAGCAGCTCTCCGACCGGGTCGTGATCATCGACGGCGGCCGGCCGGTGGTCGACGGCACCCCGGAGGAGCTGTGCCGCGGCGGCGCGGAGAACACCATGCGCTTCACCGGCCGGCCGGGGCTCGACCTGGGCTCGCTGCTGAAGGCGCTGCCGCCGGAGACCGCGGCGCTGGAGCTGTCCCCGGGCTCGTACCGGATAAGCGGCGAGATCAACCCGGAGCTGCTGGCCACGGTCACCACCTGGTGCGCGCAGAACGGGGTGCTGCCGGATCAGATGACGGTGGAGCGGCGCACGCTGGAGGACGTCTTCTTGGAGCTGACGGGAAGGGAACTGCGCTCGTGAACACAACCACCCGGGGGTACGGGGGTCGCCCCCCGGAAGACCGCAGCTTGGAGCTGACGGGAAGGGAACTGCGCGGATGAGCGCTCGGCAGGCGGGGACGGGCGTCTTCGCCCCGCGCCCCGGGGCGGCGCCGCTGCCCCGCATGATCGCCGCGCAGGCCGGGCTGGAGACCCGGCTGCTCCTGCGCAACGGCGAGCAGCTGCTCCTCACCATGATCATCCCCGCGGTGCTGCTGCTGCTCTTCAGCACCGTGGACGTCGTCGACACCGGTCCCGGCGAGCCCGTCGACTTCCTCGCCCCCGGCGCCGTCGCGCTCGCCGTCATGGCCACCGCCTTCACCGGCCAGGCCATCGGCACCGGCTTCGACCGCCGCTACGGCGTGCTGAAGCGGCTCGGCGCCTCGCCGCTGCCCCGGGCGGGGCTGATGGCGGCGAAGGCGGTCGCGGTGCTCGCCACGATCGCGCTGCAGCTCGTGCTGCTGACCGCGATCGCGCTGGCGCTCGGCTGGTCGCCGCGCGGCGGGGCGGCCGGCGTGCTGGCCGTGGTGCTGCTCGTGGCGCTGGGCGCGGCGGCGTTCTCGGGGCTCGGGCTGCTGCTGGCGGGCACGCTCCGGGCGGAGGCGACGCTCGCGGCGGCGAACCTCGTCTTCGTGCTGCTGCTGGTGGCCGGGGGCGTGCTCGTGCCGTTGGAGAAGTTCCCCGACGGCGCGCGTGCCGTCCTCGAAGTGCTGCCGGTCGCGGCGCTGTCGGACGGGCTGCGGGACGTCCTCCGGGACGGCGGCGGCGTGCCGTGGGGCGACCTGGGCCTGCTGGCCGGCTGGGCGGTGCTGGGGCTGGGGCTGGCCGCGCGGTTCTTCCGCTGGGAGTGACCCGCCGGGGGCGGGGCGGCCGCCGGGCAGCGCGTACGGACGTACGGGAACGTCCGCCGCACCCCTCGTGAAACCACGCACAAGGGGCGTCATACGATAGGCGCCGTGCAGAGCCCTCTCGCCCTCATCGCCGAGCGCTGGACCCCGACGCAAGCGACGGTCCGGCGCGCGACGTTCTCCGCGTTGCTGATGAGCATCGTCATCGTGGTCACCGGGGGCGCCGTCCGGCTGACGGGCTCCGGGCTCGGCTGCGACACGTGGCCCAAGTGCTCCGACGACAGCCTGCTGGCCACGTCCGAGATGGGCATGCACGGCGCCATCGAGTTCGGCAACCGGCTGCTGACGTACGTGCTGTGCGCCGCCGTCGGCTGGGCCATCGTCGCGGCCCGCGCCACCAAGCCGTGGCGCCGCGAGCTGACCCGGCTGGGCTGGGTGCAGTTCTGGGTGGTCATGGGCAACGCCGTCCTCGGCGGCGCCGCGGTGCTCACCGAGCTGAACCCGTACACCGTGGCCGCCCACTTCCTGCTGGCCACCGGGCTGATCACCATCACGTACCTCACCTGGCACCGCGCCCGCGAGGGCGACGGCGGGCCCGACATGCTCGTCGGGGTGGTGGTGCGCCGGCTGACCCGGGCGCTGGTGGCGGTGTCCGTCGTGCTGCTGGCCGCCGGGACCGTCGTGACCGGCACGGGGCCGCACGCGGGCGACTCCAGCGAGGTGCCCCGGATGGGGTGGATCAGCTGGGAGCACGCGGCGAAGGTGCACTCCGTCACGGCCTGGGCGGTGATCGCCCTGACGATCGCGATCTGGGTGACGCTGAAGCTCGTGGACGGCCCGCCGGGGCCGCTGTCCCGCACCCGCGACCTGTTCCTGGTGCTGATGTCGCAGGCGGTCGTCGGTTACGCGCAGTACCTGACGGACGTGCCCGAAGCGCTGGTCATGATCCACCTGTTCGGCTCGACGCTGGTGTGGATCGCGGTGCTGCGGGTGGCCGTCTCGCTGCGGCACCGGCCGGAGACGCCGCCCGCGGAGGTCCCGCCCCCGGCGGTGCGCGCGGAGGCGCGGCCGGTGGGCTCGGCGGCCCCGTAGCGCCGGCCGCCCACGGCGGGACGGGGAACTCCCACCGGCGGGGCGGACGCACCCGCCCCGCGGCCCACCGGACGACGGTCAGGAGCCCTTCTGCCCGCGGCTCTCGTCGTCGCCCGCCGCGGGCCCGCCGCCCCCGGCCCGTACGCCGCCGCCCTCGACACCCCCGGCACCGTCCGGGCCGGCCTCCCCGGCCGGCTTGTCCGTGGACGGTTCGTCCGGCCCGGCTCCCGCGCCGGAGGCCGCCGCCGCGCCCGGCGCGCCCGGCGCAGCCGGGTTCGCGGAGCCGCCCAGCTGGATTCCGGCCATCCGCTTCCACTCGTACGGCCCCGTCCGCACCCGCGCCGCCAGCTCGCCGTCGAAGCTCTCCTGCAGCGCGACCCCCGCGGCCTCCGCCGCCGCCGTCGCGCTCGCCGTGCTCGGCGCCACCAGGTCGCCCCACACTCCGTCCGCCCCGACCAGCACCAGCCGCGCGCCCGGCTCCCCGAGGTACGCCACCTGCCCCCGCGCGCCGCCGTGGCGGCCGGCGAAGGACTCGATCTGCCGGGTGAGCTTGCGGGTCCTGCGGTCGTCATCGCTCATGGAGCAGATGCTACCCGCCGGTAATCAGCGCAGGAAGGGATCCACGGCCACCGCGATGAACAGCAGCGACACATAGGTGATGGACCAGTGGAAGAGCCGCATCTCCTTGAGCTTCGCGCCCACGATCCCGCGCCCGGCCCGCCGCAGCAGCCCGTGCGCCTCGCGCAGCCACACCGCGCCGAGCACCGCGGCCACCACCGGGTAGAACCAGCCGGTGTAGCCCAGCGGCCACAGCAGCAGCGAGACGCCGACCATCACCCAGCTGTACGCGACGATCTGCCGCGCGACGACCTTGTTCGACGCCACCACCGGCAGCATCGGCACCTTGACGCGCGCGTAGTCGTCCCTGACCTTCATCGACAGCGGCCAGTAGTGCGGCGGCGTCCAGAAGAACATCACCAGGAAGAGGATCAGCGAGGCCCAGGAGACGGAGTTCGTCACCGCGGACCAGCCGATGGCGACCGGCATGCAGCCGGCGATGCCGCCCCAGACGATGTTCTGCGAGGTACGCCGCTTCAGCAGCATCGTGTAGACGAGGACGTAGAAGAGGTTCGCGCCGAGGGCGAGCGCCGCGGACAGCGGGTTGACGAGTGTGGCGAACCACACCGTGGACACCACCGTCAGCGTCAGGCCGAAGGCCAACCCCTCGGCCGGCCGGACCATCCCGGTCACCAGCGGCCGCTGCTCCGTGCGGTGCATCAGCGCGTCGATGTCCCGGTCCAGGTACATGTTGAGCGCGTTGGCCCCGCCGGCGGACAGGTAGCCGCCGACGCAGGTGACGAGCACCAGCCACAGGTCGGGCACGCCCTCGGCGGCCAGGAACATCACCGGAACGGTGGTGATCAGCAGCAGTTCGATGATGCGCGGCTTGGTCAGCGCCACGAACGCCTTGACCCGGGCACCGGCCGGCCGGTGCGCGGTGTCCTGCCCGAGCGCACCCGCTGGTCGGGATTCGACGGCCGTCACGGACACCTCTGCTCGCGGTCAAGGGACTTCTGTACGTCGTCACTGTAGACGCTGCGTATCGGCCCCCGGCGCGGGGGGTGCCCCGTGTTGGGCGTCCGGGTTCCGCCCGCGGGCGAGCGGAACGGGAGGCGTTCCGGCGGCCGTGTCCGGCGGGCGCGACCGGCCCGGCACCGGCAGTCTGGTATGAGCGGGATAGGCTCGAAGGGCCCGGTGCTTTCCGGTCGCCGGAATTCCCGACCGTGGAGAGAGGAGCCCTGAACAAGGGTGAGCACGCAGCCGACCACCGATCTCGAGTGGAACGAACTGGACGACCGCGCGGTGGACACCGTCCGCGTTCTGGCCATGGACGCCGTACAGAAGGTCGGCAACGGCCACCCCGGCACGGCGATGAGCCTGGCCCCCGCCGCCTACACCCTCTTCCAGAAGGTGATGCGGCACGACCCCGCCGACCCGCAGTGGGCGGGCCGGGACCGCTTCGTACTCTCCGCGGGCCACTCCAGCCTGACCCTCTACATCCAGCTCTACCTCGGCGGGTTCGGCCTGGAGCTGGCCGACCTGGAGGCCTTCCGCACCTGGGGCTCCAGGACCCCCGGCCACCCCGAGTACGGCCACACCCCCGGCGTCGAGACGACGACGGGACCGCTCGGCCAGGGCCTGGCGAACGCCGTCGGCATGGCGATGTCCGCGCGCTACGAGCGCGGCCTCTTCGACCCGGACGCGCCCGCCGGCACCTCCCCGTTCGACCACCACATCTGGGTGATCGCGGGCGACGGCTGCCTCCAGGAGGGCATCTCGCACGAGGCGTCCTCGCTGGCCGGCCACCAGAAGCTGGGCAACCTCATACTGCTCTGGGACGACAACCACATCTCCATCGAGGGCGACACCGCCGCCGCCGTCTCCGAGGACACGATCGCGCGCTACGAGGCGTACGGCTGGCACGTCCAGCGGGTCGAGCAGAAGCCGAACGGCGACCTGGACCCCGAGGCACTGCACCGGGCCTTCGAGGAGGCCCGGGCGGTCACCGACCGGCCGTCGTTCATCGCGGCCCGCTCGATCATCGCCTGGCCGGCCCCGAACGCGCAGAACACCGAGGCCGCACACGGCTCCGCGCTGGGCGCCGAGGAGGTCGCCGCGACCAAGCGGGTCCTCGGCTTCGACCCCGAGCGGCACTTCGAGGTCGACGCCGACGTGCTCACCCACACCCGCGCGCTCGGCGAGCGCGGCGCGGAGGTGCACGCCGCGTGGGACAAGCAGTTCGCCGTCTGGCGGCAGACCAACCCGGGGCGCGCCGCCGAGTTCGACCGGATCCGCGCCGGCGAGCTGCCCGCGGGCTGGGCGGACGAGCTGCCGTCCTTCCCGGCCGGCAAGGCCGTCGCCACCCGCAAGGCGTCGGGCGAGGTGCTGAAGGCGCTCGGCCCGGTGGTGCCCGAGCTGTGGGGCGGCTCCGCCGACCTGGCCGGGTCCAACAACACCACCATCCCCGGCTCGGCCTCCTTCCTGCCCGCCGACAATCCGCTGGCGGGCGCCGACCCGTACGGCCGGACCGTGCACAACGGGATCCGCGAGCACGCGATGGCCGCCGTCATGAACGGCGTCACGCTGCACGGCAACACGCGCGTGTACGGCGGCACGTTCCTGGTCTTCTCCGACTACATGCGCAACGCGGTGCGGCTCTCGGCGCTGATGCACCTGCCGGTGACGTACGTGTGGACGCACGACTCCATCGGCCTCGGCGAGGACGGCCCGACCCACCAGCCGGTCGAGCACCTGTCGAGCCTGCGCGCGATCCCCGGGCTGAACGTGGTCCGCCCGGCGGACGCCAACGAGACCGTCGTCGCCTGGCGCGAGATCCTGCGCCGGTACACCAAGGAGTTCGGCGTCGGCGCCCCGCACGGCCTGGCGCTGACCCGGCAGGGGGTGCCGACGTTCGAGACGAACGGTGCCGTCGAGAACGCGGCCCGCGGCGGCTACGTGATGTTCGAGGCCGAGGGCCCCGGCGGCGAGCGGGCCGAGCCGCAGGTGATCCTCATCGGCACCGGCTCGGAGGTGCAGCTCGCGGTCGGCGCCCGGGAGCAGTTGCAGGCGGAGGGCGTGCCGACGCGGGTGGTCTCGATGCCGTCCGTGGAGTGGTTCGACGAGCAGCCGCAGGAGTACCGCGACGCGGTGCTGCCGCCCGCGGTCAGGGCCCGGGTGGCGGTCGAGGCGGGCGTCGGGATGTCCTGGCACCGCTTCACCGGGGACGCGGGACGCGTCGTCTCCCTGGAGCACTTCGGCGCCTCCGCCGACTACCAGGTCCTGTTCCGTGAGTACGGGCTGACCGCCGACGCCGTTGCCGCCGCGGCCCGGGAATCCCTGCGGGCCTGAAGTCGCTGACGCATACAGACGAAACGATGTCAGGAGATGCAATACCGATGACCGACGCACTCGAGCGCCTCTCCGGTGAAGGCGTCGCGATCTGGCTCGACGACCTGTCCCGCAAGCGCATCACGTCCGGCAATCTCGCCGAACTGGTCGACGAGAGCCACGTCGTGGGCGTGACCACCAACCCCACGATCTTCCAGAAGGCCATCTCGGCGGGCGACGGCTACGACGGCCAGCTCACGGACCTGGCCGCCCGCCGCGTCACCGTCGAGGAGGCCGTGCGCATGATCACGACGGCCGACGTGCGCGACGCGGCCGACGTGCTCCGCCCGGTGTACGACGCCACCGAGGGCCAGGACGGCCGGGTCTCCATCGAGGTCGACCCGCGCCTGGCCCACAACACCGCCGCCACCATCGCCGAGGCCAAGCAGCTGGCCTGGCTGGTGGACCGGCCCAACCTGTTCGTGAAGATCCCCGCCACCCGGGCGGGGCTGCCCGCCATCACCGAGGTGATCGGCAAGGGCATCAGCGTCAACGTCACGCTGATCTTCTCCCTGGAGCGCTACCGCGAGGTGATGGACGCCTTCCTCGCCGGCCTGGAGCAGGCGAAGGCCGCCGGCCTGGACCTGGCGGGGATCCGCTCGGTCGCCTCGTTCTTCGTCTCCCGGGTGGATACCGAGATCGACAAGCGGCTCGACGCCCTGGGCACCCCCGAGGCGAAGGAGGCGCGCGGCAAGGCGGCCGTCGCCAACGCCCGGCTGGCGTACGAAGCGTTCGAGGAGGTCTTCTCCTCGGACCGCTGGACCGCGCTGGAGAAGGCCGGCGCCCACAAGCAGCGCCCCCTGTGGGCGTCGACGGGCGTGAAGGACAAGGCGTACAAGGACACGCTCTACGTGGACGAGCTGGTCGCGCCGGGGACGGTCAACACCATGCCGGAGCCGACCCTGCACGCCGTCGCCGACCACGGCGCGATCCGCGGGCCCGCCATGGGGAAGGAGCAGCGCGGCACGTACGACGAGGCGCGCGCCGACATCGACGCCCTGGAGAAGCTGGGCGTCTCGTACGACGAGGTGGTCGCCCTGCTGGAGGACGAGGGCGTGGAGAAGTTCGCCACGTCCTGGAACGACCTGCTCGACTCCACCCGGACAGAGCTTGAGCGCCGCGCACCGAAGGGGGCGTAGTCGACGGTGACCGGCTCTGGCACCAACCCGCTGCGTGACCCGCAGGACCGGCGGCTGCCGCGGATCGCGGGCCCCTCGGGCCTGGTCATCTTCGGCGTCACCGGCGACCTGTCGCGCAAGAAGCTGATGCCCGCCGTGTACGACCTGGCGAACAGGGGGCTGCTGCCGCCCGGCTTCTCCCTCGTCGGCTTCGCCCGCCGCGACTGGGAGAACGAGGACTTCGCGCAGGTCGTACACGACTCGGTGAAGGAGCACGCCCGCACGCCCTTCCGCGAGGAGGTGTGGCAGCAGCTCTCCGAGGGCTTCCGGTTCGTCCAGGGCGACTTCGACGACGACGACGCGTTCGAGCGGCTGCGCACCACCGTCGAGGACCTGGACAAGGTGCGCGGCACGGGCGGGAACTTCGCGTTCTACCTCTCCGTGCCGCCGAAGTTCTTCCCGCTGGTCGTGCAGCAGCTCAAGGAGCACAACCTGGCCGACCCGACGGGTGACTCCTGGCGGCGCGCGGTCATCGAGAAGCCGTTCGGGCACGACCTGAAGAGCGCCGTGGAGCTGAACCGGATCGTCCACCAGGTCTTCGAGCCCGACCAGGTCTTCCGCATCGACCACTACCTGGGCAAGGAGACCGTCCAGAACATCCTGGCGCTGCGCTTCGCCAACACGATGTTCGAGCCGCTCTGGAACCGGTCGTACGTCGACCACGTGCAGATCACCATGGCCGAGGACATCGGCATCGGCGGCCGCGCCGGCTACTACGACGGCATCGGCGCCGCCCGCGACGTCATCCAGAACCACCTGCTGCAGCTGCTGGCGCTGACCGCGATGGAGGAGCCGACGGCCTTCGACGCGCAGGCGCTGGTGGCGGAGAAGATCAAAGTGCTGGCGTCGCTGCAGCTCCCCGCCGACCTGGGCCGGCACACGGTGCGCGGGCAGTACGCGGCCGGCTGGCAGGGCGGCGAGAAGGTGCGCGGCTACCTGGAGGAGGAGGGCATCGACCCGAACTCCGGCACCGACACCTACGCCGCGATCAAGCTGGGGATCGACAACCGCCGGTGGGCGGGCGTGCCGTTCTACCTGCGCACCGGCAAGCGGCTCGGCCGCCGGGTCACGGAGATCGCCGTCGTCTTCCAGCGGGCTCCGCACCTGCCGTTCGACACCACCGACACCATGGAGCTGGGCCAGAACGCGCTGGTGATCCGCGTCCAGCCGGACGAGGGCGTCACCGTGCGGTTCGGCTCCAAGGTGCCCGGCACGTCGATGGAGGTGCGGGACGTGACGATGGACTTCGCCTACGGCGAGTCCTTCACCGAGTCCAGCCCCGAGGCGTACGAGCGGCTGCTCCTCGACGTGCTCCTCGGCGACGCCAACCTCTTCCCGCGCCACCAGGAGGTCGAGCTGTCCTGGCAGATCCTCGACCCCATCGAGGAGCACTGGGCCGCGCACGGCAGGCCCGAGCCGTACACCGCGGGCACCTGGGGGCCGAGGGCGGCGGACGAGATGCTGGCACGAGACGGACGGAGCTGGCGGCGGCCATGAACATCGACCTCACCGAGACCACCTCGGCCCAGATCAACTCGGCGCTCGTGGGCGCCCGGCGGGCCACCGGCACGCCAGCCGTCGGGATGGTGCTCACGCTGGTCATCGTCACCGACGAGGGCAACCACTACGACGCGCTCAAGGCCGCCAGCCAGGCGTCCAAGGAGCACCCGTCGCGCATCCTCGTCGTCATCAAGCGCCCCGGCCGCTCCCCGCGCGAGCGCGCGCTGGCGCGGCTGGACGCCGAGGTGCGGGTCGGCAACGAGACGGACACCGGCGAGACGGTGCTGCTGCGGCTGCACGGCGAGCTGGCGGGGCACGCGGCCAGCGTCGTGCTGCCGCTGCTGCTGCCGGACGCCCCGGTGGTGGTGTGGTGGCCGGAGGACGCGCCGGAGAACCCGGCGGAGGACCTGCTCGGCCGGCTCGCCACCCGCCGCATCACGGACGCCGCGGCGTGCGAGGACCCGGTCGGCGCGCTGCGGCAGCGGGCCACGGCGTACGCGCCCGGGGACACGGACCTGGCGTGGACGCGGATCACACCGTGGCGCAGCATGCTGGCGGCGGCGCTGGACCAGCGGCACGCCACCATCACGTCGGCGGTGGTGGAGGGCGAGGAGTACAACCCCTCCACGGAGCTGCTGGCGCTGTGGCTGGCGAACCGGCTGGGCGTGCCGGTGGAGCGCACGGCCTCGCCGGGCCCGGGGCTGACCGCGGTGCGGCTGGTGACGTCGGACGGCGTGATCTGCCTGGACCGGCCGAACGGGGCGCTGGCGGAGCTGGCGGTCCCGGGGCAGCCGGAGCGGCACGTGGCGCTCAAGCGGCGGACGACGGCGGAGCTGATCGCCGAGGAGCTGCGGCGGCTGGACCCGGACGAGGCGTACGCGCACGCGGTGGCGTACGGCGTGGAGCGGCTGGCGCCGGCGGGGTCGGTGGAGTCCGGTGCGTCGGCGGCGGAGGCGGCGGTCGGGACCGAGGCCGCCGGGGCCGGCGCCGGGAAGCAGGCGGCGCCGAAGAAGCGGCCGGCGAAGAAGGCGGCCTCGGGGACGCAGCCGCCGTCCTCGGCGCAGGGTTCGTGAGCGGCGCCGTGAGCACGCCGCAGGTCGTCGTCCACCGCGACAAGGAGCTGATGGCCGAGGCGGCCGCCGCCCGGCTGATCACCAAGGTCGTGGACGCGCAGGCGGCCCGGGGCGCCGCCTCGGTCGTGCTCACCGGCGGCCGCAACGGCAACGGTCTGCTGGCCGCGCTGGCCGCCGCGCCGGCCCGGGACGCGGTCGACTGGACACGTCTCGACCTGTGGTGGGGCGACGAGCGCTTCCTGCCCGCCGGCGACCCCGAGCGCAACGCCACCCAGGCGCGCGCGGCGCTGCTGGACGCGGTGCCGGTCGACCCGGCGCGGGTGCACGAGATGCCGGCGGCGCAGGCGGAGTTCGGCGCCGACGCGGACGCGGCGGCCGCGGCGTACGCGCGCGAGCTGGCCGCCGCGGCGCGGCCGGAGGACCACGGGCCGGTCCCCGCGTTCGACGTGCTGCTGCTGGGCGTCGGCCCGGACACGCACGTCGCGTCGCTCTTCCCGGAGCTGCCGGGGGTACGGGAGACGGAGCGCACGGTCGTCGGGGTGCACGGGGCACCGAAGCCGCCGCCGACGCGGATCTCGCTGACGCTCCCGGCGATCCGGGCGGCGCGGGAGGTGTGGCTGCTGGCGGCGGGCGAGGACAAGTCGCGGGCGGCGGCGATGGCGCTGTCGGGCGCGGGCGAGATCCAGGCCCCGGCCGCGGGCGCGCAGGGCCGCCAGCGGACCCTGTGGCCCCTGGACCGCCCGGCGGCCGCGCTGCTGCCGCCGACGCTGTACCCGCCGGCGTCGCCGTGACCGGTCCGCCGGCTGCCGCCGGGGCGGGCGGGTGAGGCACGGAGCGAACGCCGCGGCTCGTCCTCCGGGTGCACACGACCTGCGGTCTGCGCGGGCGAGGCGCCGCCGCGGGCCCGCGGCCGGGTCGCGCCGGTTCTGACCGCGGGGGCGCCGCGGTGCGCACCGGGTGCGGCCTCCGGCAGGCAGGTCGGAGCGGCGGTCTCGCCCGGACCGTCGCGACCGGCGGCGGGCGAGCGCCGAGCCGTCGCGGCGAGCCGGCCGCGGCCGGACGGCCCGTGGGCGGCCGGGAGACGTCTCACGCCACTTGTCCCGCGCCGCTGCGACCGTTCCCGGGTGTGGTCAGCGCAGCACGCGCGCCAGCGCCGCCGCGCCGGCCAGGCCGTCCGGGACCGGGGCCGGGCTCAGGCCGTACGGCCGCATGCGGGCGGTGAAGCGCGCCAGCAGCGGGCCCGCGGGGGCGAGGAGGCCGCCGGTGGTGACCAGGGGCTCGCCCGGCACCGGGGCCAGCGCCGCGACCGTCTCCGCAAGGCGGTCCGCGGCCTCGTCCAGGATCGCCCCGGCCACCGCGTCGCCCGCCTCCGCCGCCCGTACCACCACCGGGCACAGCCGGGCGATCGCCACCGGCGCCCCGGCGAACCCGGCGTCCACCAGCGCGCTCCGCGCCGCCGACCGCTCCCCGGCCCCCCGTGGCACCGCGCCGGCGCTCCGCCCGCGGTCCTCCGTCGCGGAGGCCCGGGGCCCCGTGCGTCCGTCCGCACCCGTCCCCGCAGCTCCGCCACCGGCCACAGGCGACTCCGCCCCGCTCCCGGCCGACGCACCCTCCCGGCCGCCCGTCTCCCGCAGGTGCTCCGCGCCCGCGCTCCTTCCCCGCTCCCCGGCTCCCCCCGCTGCCGCCTGTCTCAGCATGTCCGCCAGCTCCGTCGCCGGGCCGCGGCCGTCGAGCGCGCGCAGCGCCGCCAGCAGCGCCGCGCGGGCGATCCAGAAGCCGCTGCCCTCGTCGCCGAGGAGCCAGCCGTGGCCGTCCGTCGTCGCCGTCTGCCGCCGGTCCGCGATCCGCGCCGCCGCCGCGCCGGGGCC
>NZ_BAAAPF010000115.1:0-20303 GCF_039531005.1 Streptomyces synnematoformans | reverse complement strand
CACGCGGCGGACGGCCGGCGGGCCGGCGGCAGGCCGGAACCGGGCCCGCAGCGGGCCGGCGGCCCGCCCGCGGCAGACCGGGGGATCACCCGCCCCGCCGGGTGCCGCAACCGGATGTCCAACGCCGGAACTGCTACCGTTCGGCCGTATGGGTGACGCGGTGATGACGACGGCCGACAGCCGCCCCCGGCTGCTGCAGGCACTCGCCGTCGGCGCCGCCGCCACCGTGGCGGGAGCGCTGGTCCTGGGAGTCACGCAGGGCCTGGTGGGCGAGCGCGGCCTGGAACTGGGCTACTGGGCGCTGGCCCTCGGCCTCCTCGTCGGCGCCGCCGTCGGCCGCGCGGGCGAGCGGACCCGCGGCGCGGCGCTCGTGGCGATCCCCGTGGCGCTCGTGGGCGTACTCCTCACCCAGATCACGGCGACCGCGGTGTACCTCGGCACGGCCGACGTCGGCGCGGCGTACGACTTCTGGAACGCCGAGGTGCTGGGGAAGAACGACATGTCGTTCCTTCTGGTCGCCGGAGCCGAAGCGTTCCTGGTCAGCCAGCGGGTGTCCGAGATTCGAAACAAGATGTCGCAGTCGCGTCACGACTCCCCATAAGGGCTTGTTGTCGGTCCCCGCTCAACTGCTAGCGTCTCGCGCGTTGTCACTCTGACCGCGCCCACCTGTCTCCGGGTACGGCAGATCCTTAACTCCGGGGGGAAGTCCTCATGTCCCAGCCGTATCAGCAGCAACCGGGCCCCGGCGGCGCGCCGAACCAGCAGCCGTACGGTGCGCCGAACCAGCAGCCGTACGGCGCCCCAGGCCAGCAGCCGTACGGCGCGCCGGGGCAGCAGCCGTACAGCGCCCCGCCGCCCTACGCCCAGCAGCCCCCGCCGCCGCCCCCGCCCCGCACGGGCAACGTCGGCCTCGCCGTGGCCGTCGGCATCGTCGCGATGCTCGTCGGCGCCGCCATCTTCGCCGGCATCATGCGGGCCACGGCGGAGGACAACGGCGAGTACACGCTGTACGCGTACCCCGCCGCCGCGGCCGGCATCCTGGTCGGCCTCGCGTTCGGCAAGCTCGGCGGGCGGAACCCGGCGCTGCCCTTCGTCGCCGCCGTGCTCGGCATCCTCGGCGCGATCATGGGCCAGTTCCTCGGCTACGCGCTGATGATCAACCACTGGACGGACGGCCACATCGGCGTGGTGTCGGCGTTCACCGACGAGTTCGACGCGCTGAAGGAGGGCTTCAAGGAGGACTTCGACGCGATCGTGGCGGTGATGTACGCCATCGGCGGCGCGGCGGGCTTCGGGATCACGAAGCGCCTCGGCAGCAGCTGAAGCAACCGCACTCCGCAACGGCGCAGGGCCGGGGCACCGCGACGAACGCGGCCCCGGCCCTGCCTCGTTGCCGACCCGGCGGGCGCCCTACCGTACGCCCCGCACGACCCCGCCCATCCGCCCGTGCAGCAGCAGGTAGAAGACGTACAGCGACTCGCGGCCGCCCTTCCCCCGGTCGTAGCGCCGCATCGCGCGCCCCAGCGGGTTCCACACCCGCCCGTCCGGCATCCGCACTCCGACGGGCTGCTCGAAGTAGTCCCGCTGCCGGCTGTCGAGGTCGACCCAACTCCCGCCCCCGGCCCGCACCATCACCTCCCCGACGTACGCCCCGACCCCCCGCAGCGCCCGCGCCACAGTCCGCTCGTCGGCGCCCCGCCCGGCCCGTACCCCGGCCACGATCCGGTCCGCGACGCGCAGGCTCTCCACGGAGTAGTCCAGCGGCAGCCGCCGCTCCCCCCGCAACCACTCGGCCACCACCCCCTCCACGTACCGGCTCATCCCCGCCGCGTCGGGCAACTCGCTCGTCCGCTCCATGGGATTCCCCTCCAGGCTCGTCGACTGTGCCTCCACAAGGACAGCGCCGGGACCCCGCTGAAACGTCACGCCCGCGGAGCGTGACACTTCCCACGCACATGGTGACGACCCAGGTCTGGACAAACCCCCGACCTGCCAGGGACGGCAACCCGCCGCACTCTCCGCGCTCTCCACACCCTCTGCACCCTCCGCACCCCGCGACCGTCAGCCGAAGACCAGGGCCCGGAACGCGTCGCAGATCCCGGCGAGGGGCTGCCGCCGGCGCGAGTAGTAGACCTTGTTGGTGAGGAGCACGGCCCAGCGTTCCAGCCGCGGGCAGCCACATGGCGGTGCCGGTGAAGCCGGAGTGCATCCAGATGCCGGAGGCCGGCTCCGTGCCGGGGGCGAGCTGCCACAGCAGGCCGCGGGTCGGGGTGAGCGGGTGGGTGTGGTCCCGGAGCGCCCGCGCGTAGTCCTCGCACAGCCACACCGACACCGGGCGCGCGCCGGTCCCGAAGTAGCTGTCGTTCGGCGAGGCGACGACCACGATCAGATACGAGTCCGCGGCGCGGACGCCGAAGCCGCTCTCGTGGGCGAACATGAACGGCCGCAGATACAGCGACTGGCCGGGGCCGGACGGGATCCAGTCGCGGTCCGCCCGCACCATCGCGTCCAGCGCCCTGAGGAACAGTTCCTCCGGGAGTTCGGGCATGGCCATCCGCCGCGCGGACGCCGGGAACCGGCGGGCGTGGACGTGCGGGCGCAGGACGGCCGCCGTCCCGCCGGCCGGCGGTGGGCCTTCAGTCCCTCCAGCACCGTCTGCGCGTACTGCAGCGTCAGGTTGGCCGGCTCGATGGGCAGGCGACGGTCACCATTTGAAGGCTCCCCCGCCTGAAGGCGGGGGATTCCAGCCCGGCCTTACGGCCGAACGCCCCTTACGGGCACCTTCGGGCGTGCGTGGGGATTCCAGGCTCAGGCCGCCCCCGGGGCCAGCGGCCCCGGCGGTCTTCCGCCCTCAGCACCTGCCGGGTTCCAACCTGCCCGGACCAGCATCACGCGTGCTGAGTTCTTGTCCCTCGGGGACACGGCTCCGCACGCGGTGCAGGCATAGGTTCTCTCGGAAAGAGGTAGTGCGTGCTTGGTTCTCGCTCCGCACTGCGCACAGTCCATCGTGGTGTGCGCGGGATGTACCAGGCGCACATCGCGCCCGTGCTTGCGGCCCATCTCGACCAGGGCCGCCTTCGTCGCCGCAATGGCCGCGTCCGCGGCCTTGCGTGCCATGGTCGACTTCGCCAGGAACTTGGGGCGGAAGTCCTCGACGGCTGCGCCGTCGTGGTCGCGCATCACCGCCTTGGCCCACTTACGGCCAGTGTCCTGGCGTTGCCGAGCCACCTTCTTGTGCAGCTTCGCCGCCTTCCGCTTGGCTTCCCGGTAACCCTTCGATCCGGCCCGCCCCTTGGGCGGTCGACGTCGGGCCATCATCCGCTGATACCGGTTCAGCGTCGCGGCGGCTTTCTTGCCGTACTCGGCGTGCGGCAGGTCGTAGGCGTCGTCAGTGGTGGTGGCGGTCTCGCTTACGCCCCAGTCCACACCGATCACACGGCCGATCGCGGGTAGCGCCGCGGTGGTTGCGGCGGTCACGAACGAGCCGTACCAATGTCCGCTGCTGTCTCGGTACACCCGCACCGACGACGGCGGCTTCGGCAGTTCACGTGACCACACCACCGTTACGGCGATCCCGCCAGCTAGATACAGGCGGCCATCCTTGAGGCGGAAACCGCGCTGCGTGTAGTTCAAGGACGGCAGCGCCTCACGCTTCTTCTTGTAGCGGGGCATTCCAGCCCGCTGCCGCATCGGCAACCGCGCCTTGATGTCCTTCAAGGCTTTGGCCCGCGACTTCGCGAAGTCGCGAATCACCTGCTGCTGCGGCACCGATGCGCCTCTCGCGAGCCACGGCGTACGGGCGCGGGCCTCCGTCAGCATCTTGTCGAGCTGGGCCGGGCCACACGTCACCTTCTTGCCGGTCGCCCGGTTATGCGCGTGGACGGCCTTGGACTTGGCGACCGACTCATTCCAGATCCAACGGCACCGGTCCCACTCGGCTTCAAGCTGACGCCGGGCCGTCCTCGACAAGCGCAACCGGAAAGCGTACCGGGCGTGCCCGGCCCTCTCGTTCGTCTGCGCTGCTGTCGTCATGCATCCGAACCTACCTGGATGGACTGACAATTGATCTTGGTGCGCTTGCTCACCCCGCCCGGTGATCCTCTCCGCGCGCGGCGACGACATCGACGTCGTCGTGGGACTGGAGGCCGGAGCGGACGACTACGTCGTCAAACCGGCGAGCGACGAACTCATCGAGGCCCGGATGCGCGCGGTGCTGCGCCGCGTCGCACCGCCCCTCACGTCCGCCGCCGGCTCGCCCGAGGCGTCCACCACGGTCGGCGACCTGCGGATCGACCGGACCGGGCTGCAGGTCTTCAAACACGGCGAGGACGTCACCCTCGCCCCCTCCGAACTCAAGCTGCTGCTGTTCCTGTCCGCCTCCCCCGGGCAGACCTTCAGCCGCCAGCAGCTCCTGGAGTACGTGTGGGAGCACAGCTACTACAGCGACGCCCGCCTCGTCGACGCGTGCGTCATGCGGCTGCGGGCCAAGATCGAGGACGACCCGCGCAAGCCGCGCTACGTCCAGACCGTACGCGGATTCGGCTACCGCTTCGGGCCCCTGTGAGCCGCCCCTCTCCGCACCGCCCCCCGCTGCGCCGCCGGCTCGTCCCCCGCGGCCTGCGCACCCGCCTCGTCGTCGCCTTCCTGCTGGTGTCGGCGCTGAGCGTGCTCGCCGCCGCCGCGCTCACCGTCCGCCAGGCGCGCGGCGCGACCCTGGACCGCACCCGGGACCGCGCCGTCCACGACCTGCGGGGCCAACTCGACTCGCTCGCACCGGACCTGCCGGCCCGGCCCGGCCCGCCGAGCGCGACCTGCGCGCCCTCGCCCTCCAGCTCGACCGCTCCGGCGGCTCACGCGCCTGGCACACCTCCGCCGCCTACCGCGACGGGCCCCTCGTCTCCGCCACCGGCCGGGCCGCGCCGCTGCCCGCCGGGCTGCGGGAGGCGGGGGCCCCGGCCCGGCACGCGGTCGCGCAGCGCTTCCACCACGGCGGCGACCCGTGGCTCGCCGTCGCCGTCCCCGTCATGGTCACCGACCAGCCGTCCCGCCGCTCCGGGCTCGTCGTCTACGCCGCCTTCTCGCTCGCCTCCGAGGAGCAGGACGTGTCCGCGCTCGTCGACGCGGCGCGCACCGGTGCGCTGCCGGTCGTCCTGCTCTCCGCGGTCCCCGCACTCCTCGCGGCGGGCAGCGTGCTGCGCCCGGTGCGGCGGCTGCGCTCGGCCGCCGAGAACATGGCCGCCGGCGCCCTGGACACGCGCATCGACGCCCGGGGCAACGACGAACTCGCCGACCTCGCACGCACGTTCAACGGCATGGCCGCCACCCTCCAGGCCGACGCCGAGACCCTGCGCGGCATGGAGGCCAGGGCACGCCGCTTCGCCGCCGACGTGTCGCACGAGATGCGCACGCCCCTCGCCGCCATGACCGCCGTGACCGGGGTGCTGGACGCCGACGCCGCCTCCGGACGGCTGGACCCGGAGACCGCCGAGGCGCTCGGGCTGGTCGCCGACGAGACCCGGCGGCTCGCCCGCATGGTCGACGACCTCATGGAGATCTCCCGGTTCGACGCGGGCGCCGCCGTCCTGCACCGCGACCAGATCGACATCGGCGAACTCGTCCGCAAGACCCTCTCCCTGCGCCACTGGCAGGAGCGGGTCGACGTCGACGTCGCCCCGGGGCTGCGCGCCACCGTCGACCCGCGCCGCATCGACGTCGTGCTCGCCAACCTCGTCGGCAACGCCCTGCGCCACGGCGGGCCCTCGGCCCCCGTCCACGTCCGGGCCCGCGGCAAGGGCGACCGCCTCGTCCTCACCGTCACCGACGGCGGGCCGGGCATCCCCCCGGACGTGCTCCCGCACGTCTTCGACCGCTTCACCAAGGGCGACGCGGCCCGTACCCGCAGCGAGGGCAGCGGCCTGGGCCTCGCCATCGCCGCCGAGAACGCGCGCCTGCACGGGGGCACGCTCACCGCGGCCAACGTGCCGGGCGGCGGCGCAGAGTTCACCCTGGAGCTTCCCCTCCACCTCCCCCGGGACGGAACGTGAAGGGACTCACGGGGCACACGGCCCTGCGTACGCCGTCGGTGCTGTCGGTGCTCCTCGTGCTGCCTCTGGCGGCGTCGGCCGGCTGCGGCATCGACGACAGCGGCCCCGCGGCGGCCGGGCCGCCGGCGAGCGGGCTGGCGGCGCCGGACAGCCGGGAAGCGGCCGTCACGCACGTGTACTTCTACGCCGCCACCGGCCTCGAACGCGTCTCGCGCAGCGCCGGAGCCGGGGAGGGCAGCGGCGGTACGGCCCGTCTGCAGCGCGCCATGGACCTGCTCGTCCAGGGCACCAGCCGGGCCGAACGGGACCGCGGGCTGGTCAGCTTCGTCCCGGAGAACCTCCCCGCGCCGCGCCTCGCCTCCCGCGCACGCGGCGGTGCCGAGGTGACCGTGCTGGGGGGATGGCGCCCCGCGCCCACCGCCCTGCGCCAGATCGTGTGCACGGCGGCGGACGCGGTCGGCGACGCGCAGGACTCGCCCCCCGAGGACATCGGCGTACGGGTGCAGGACACGGCGGGCCGTGCGCTGGCGACCGAGAGGTGCGTGCGCTAGCGCCGGGGCGGTGCCGCGGCACCGCGCAACCGTGTCAGCGCGAGCGCGCCACCGTCACCTCGACGCGCTGGAACTCCTTCAGCTCCGAGTACCCCGTCGTCGCCATCGCCCGCCGCAGCGCGCCGAAGAAGTTCATCGACCCGTCCGTCGTGTGCGACGGGCCCAGCAGGACCTCCTCCGTGGTCCCCACCGCGCCCAGGTTCATCACCTTTCCGCGCGGCACGTCCTCGTGCACGGCCTCCATGCCCCAGTGGTGCCCCTGCCCCGGCGCGTCCGTCGCGCGCGCCAGCGGGGAGCCCATCATCACCGCGTCCGCCCCGCACGCCACCGCCTTCGGCAGGTCGCCGGACCAGCCGACGCCGCCGTCCGCGATGACGTGCACGTAGCGGCCGCCGGACTCGTCCATGTAGTCCCGGCGGGCCGCCGCGACGTCGGCCACCGCCGTCGCCATCGGCACCTGGATGCCCAGGACGTTGCGGGTGGTGTGCGCCGCGCCGCCGCCGAAGCCGACCAGCACGCCCGCCGCGCCCGTGCGCATCAGGTGCAGCGCCGCCGTGTACGTGGCGCAGCCGCCGACGATGACCGGCACGTCGAGTTCGTAGATGAACTGCTTGAGGTTCAGCGGCTCGGCCGCCGACGAGACGTGCTCGGCGGAGACCGTCGTGCCGCGGATGACGAAGAGGTCCACGCCCGCGTCGACCACGGTCTTGGAGAACTGGGCCGTGCGCTGCGGCGACAGCGCCGCGGCCGTGACCACGCCGGACTCGCGGACCTCCGCCAGCCGCCGGCCGATCAGCTCCTCCTTGATCGGCTCGGCGTAGATGTCCTGCATCCGCCGTGTCGCGTCGTGCTCGTCGAGCGCGGCGATCTCGGCGAGCAGCGGCTCCGGGTCCTCGTAACGGGTCCACAGCCCTTCGAGGTTGAGCACGCCAAGACCGCCGAAGCGCCCGATCCTTATGGCCGCCTCCGGCGAGACGACCGAGTCCATCGGGGCGGCGAGGAAGGGCAGCTCGAAGCGGTAGGCGTCGATCTGCCAGGCGATCGAGACCTCCTTCGGGTCCCGGGTGCGCCGGCTCGGCACGATGGCGATGTCGTCGAAGGCGTACGCCTTGCGCCCGCGCTTGCCCCGGCCGATCTCGATCTCGGTCACGAATACTGCCCTTTCCAGACGGTTGCCGCCCCCAGTATCCCCCGGCGGGTCCGGTCAGGCCTTGCGGGAGTAGTTCGGGGCCTCGGTCGTCATCTGGATGTCATGCGGGTGGCTCTCCTTCAGGCCCGCGGAGGTGATGCGGACGAAGCGGCCGTGGTCCTTCATCTCCGGGACGGTGCGCCCGCCGACGTAGAACATGGACTGCCGGAGCCCGCCGATCAGCTGGTGGACGACGGAGGCGAGCGGGCCGCGGTACGGGACCTGGCCCTCGATACCCTCGGCGATCAGCTGATCGTCGCTCCTGACCTCTTCCTGGAAGTAGCGGTCCTTGGAGTACGACGTGGCGCCGCCGCGCGACTGCATCGCGCCGAGCGACCCCATGCCGCGGTACGACTTGAACTGCTTGCCGTTGATGAACAGCAGCTCGCCCGGCGACTCCTCGCAGCCCGCCAGCAGGCTGCCGAGCATCACGGTGTCCGCACCGGCGACGAGCGCCTTGGCGATGTCGCCGCTGTACTGCAGGCCGCCGTCGCCGATGACCGGCACGCCGGCGTCCCGGGCGGCGAGCGCGGCCTCGTAGATCGCGGTGACCTGCGGGACGCCGACGCCGGCGACCACGCGGGTGGTGCAGATGGAGCCGGGGCCGACGCCGACCTTGATGCCGTCGACGCCCGCGTCGACCAGCGCCTGGGCGGCGTCGCGGGTGGCGACGTTGCCGGCGACGACGTCGACGGCCGCGTTCGACTTGATCTTCGCGGCCATGTCGCCGACGAGCCGCGAGTGGCCGTGCGCGGTGTCCACGACGATGAAGTCCGCGCCGGCCTCGACGAGCGCCTGCGCGCGGTCGTACGCGTCGCCCGCGACGCCGACGGCCGCGCCGACGAGCAGGCGGCCCTCGTCGTCCTTGGCGGCGTTCGGGTACTTCTCGGCCTTCACGAAGTCCTTGACCGTGATGAGGCCCTTGAGCACGTCCCGGTCGTCGACCAGCGGCAGCTTCTCGATCTTGTGCCGGCGCAGCAGCTCCATGGCCTCCGCGCCGGAGATCCCGACCCGGCCGGTGACCAGCGGCATCGGCGTCATGATCGAGCGCACCTCGACGCTCCGGTCGGGCTCGAAGGCCATGTCGCGGTTGGTGACGATGCCGACGAGCCGGCCGCCCTCGTCGGTCACCGGCACGCCGCTGATACGGAACCGGCCGCAGAGCGCGTCCGCCTCGGCGAGGGTGGCGTCGGGGCGGATGGTGATCGGGTCGGCGACCATGCCGGACTCGGAGCGCTTGACCTGGTCGACCTTCTTGGCCTGGTCCTCGATGGAGAGGTTGCGGTGCAGCACGCCGACGCCGCCCTGGCGGGCCATGGCGATGGCCATCCGGGACTCGGTGACCCGGTCCATGGCGGCGGAGAGCAGCGGGATGTTCACCCTGACGTTCCGCGACACGCGGCTGGAGGTGTCGATCTCGCCCGGGGCCATGTCGGCGGCGCCGGGCAGCAGCAGCACGTCGTCGAAGGTGAGCCCGATGGTGGCGAACTTGTCAGGGACGTCGGCGGCGCGCTCTGTCATGACACCCTTCCGGTGGGTCTTGCCCGATGGGACTGACCATGGTAACGGCGCGCCGGGCAGGTCCGTAACGGGCCTGGTGACGGGTGCACGAAGGTACGAAGTCCGGCGGCCGGCGGGCCTTCGGTCCGTACACCGCGGGCGGCCCGCCGCTACTGGCGCGCCAGCGCCCGCAGCCTGCTCAGCGCCCGGTGCTGCGCCACCCGCACCGCGCCCGGCGTCATCCCGAGCATCCGGCCCGTCTCCTCCGCGCTGAAGCCCGCCGCGACCCGCAGCAGCAGCAGCTCCCGCTGGTTCGCCGGCAGGCTCGCCAGCAGCTGCTTCGCCCACTCGGCGTCGCTGCTCAGCAGCGCCTGCTCCTCGGGCCCCAGCGAGTCGTCCGGCCGCTCCGGCATCTCGTCGGAGGGCACGGCGGTGGAGCCGGGGCCGCGCATCGCCGCCCGCTGCAGGTCCGCGACCTTGTGCGCGGCGATGGCGAAGACGAAGGCCTCGAAGGGGCGGCCGGTGTCGCGGTAGCGCGGGAGCGCGCAGAGCACCGCGATGCAGACTTCCTGCGCGAGATCGTCGACGAAGTGCCGTGCGTCGCCCGGCAACCGGTGCAGCCGCGTGCGAACATAGCGGAGCGCCAGCGGATGCACGTGGGCCAGCAGATCGTGCGTCGCGCGCTCGTCGCCCTCGGCGGCAAGCTGTACGAGGCCCCTGATCTCGCCCGGCCTTTCGGCCGTCTGGGAAACAGTGGTCTCGTTGCCGCGCATCCGTCCATGGTGCCTCGCCCCCGAACGTTCCGCGGTATCGCGGCCGTCGTTGTAGACCGAAGCGTTATGCGCAACTGCGCGGACAGTCACCACGAGCGCCCTCCCTTCGCTTCCCCCGTCCGGGATTCCGCTGTGCCCCTTGCGCGCCGCCCACAAGAACCCATGCCTCAAGCATGCGCCTTCGCGCGCGAAACCGGGCCGTCCCGCGGCCCGCGGCCCCCGCCCGCGGGCCCGCCGCCGCGTACGGGACGGGTGCGCAGGGCCGGGGCACCGGCCCCCGGCGCGGCGGATGCGCGGCAGGTCAGCGTACGAGACCCCAGCGGAACCCGAGCGCCACGGCGTGCGCGCGGTCGGACGCGCCGAGTTTTTTGAAAAGCCTGCGCGCGTGCGTCTTCACGGTGTCCTCGGAGAGGAAGAGTTCGCGGCCGATCTCGGCGTTGGACCGCCCGTGGCTCATGCCTTCGAGCACCTGGATCTCGCGCGCCGTGAGCGTCGGCGCAGCCCCCATCTCGGTGGAGCGCAGCCGCCGCGGCGCGAGCCGCCACGTCGGGTCGGCGAGGGCCTGCGTGACGGTGGCGCGCAGCTCGGCGCGGGAGGCGTCCTTGTGCAGGTACCCGCGGGCGCCGGCGGCGACCGCGAGGGCCACGCCGTCGAGGTCCTCGGCCACGGTCAGCATGATGATCCGCGCCCCCGGGTCGGCGGAGAGCAGCCGGCGCACGGTCTCGACGCCGCCGAGGCCGGGCATCCGTACGTCCATCAGAATCAGGTCCGAACGATCGGCACCCCAGCGGCGGAGCACTTCTTCGCCGTTAGCCGCCGTCGTCACGCGCTCTACGCCGGGCACGGTCGCGACCGCGCGGCGAAGCGCCTCTCGGGCGAGTGGGGAGTCGTCGCAAACGAGGACGGAAGTCATGGCCGCCCTCCGGAGCTGATGCGCGTCACCTTGAGCCTCCAGGGCTGGTACGTATCGTCACCTTCGGCGGTCGACCGTTCATCGGGCGCGCCCGGGACGAACGCGGTCAACCGCTTCCGCACTCTCAACGACGGTCACCCGAAAGAGTTACGGGGGCTTCCGGCACCTGTGGCAACGACTGTCGCCACGGGGACCGGGGCCACACACGTCGCCACTCTAGGTGATGAACCGGTCACGGAGTAAGAGCCGCCACGCCGCGCCGCACCATGACCCGAATGCACCAATTCAGCCCGTTCTGATCAGCTGTTTTCTATTTTCACTATGAGTACTATTTACATCTGGTAAGCCCGGAGAGGTAGTGTCACGACCGTTAGGGGTCTTCCGTGGCGCTTCCAAGGTGATACAAAATGGCTGATTTCTCCCGTCTGCCGGGCCCGAACGCCGATCTGTGGGACTGGCAGCT
Source organism: Streptomyces synnematoformans (assembly GCF_039531005.1). Lineage (NCBI taxonomy): Bacteria > Bacillati > Actinomycetota > Actinomycetes > Kitasatosporales > Streptomycetaceae > Streptomyces > Streptomyces synnematoformans. Next base: position 8,870 of record NZ_BAAAPF010000115.1, on the reverse strand, counting down.
CATCGCAGCCTGCCGCGGTGTCGACAGCTCGCTGTTCTTTCACCCGGAAGGGGAGCGGGGCGCCGCCCGCAGCGCACGGGAAGCATCCGCCAAGGAGGTGTGCATGCGCTGCCCCGTGCGCGCGGAGTGCGCGGCGCACGCGCTGGCGGTTCGTGAGCCGTACGGCGTGTGGGGCGGGCTGACGGAGGACGAGCGCGAGGAGCTGCTGGGCCGCGCCCGGCACCGGGCGCCGGCACCGGCGCCCACACACCACAACTGATTCGGTGCGCTACGGGGCGGGCGCGGCGGCCCCCGCGGCGTCGGGGGCGTCCGCGGTCTCGGGAGCACCGGCGGTCCCGGCGGTGTCCGCGTGCACGGCGGCCGTCGCCAGCCGGTCGAGCATCGCCGCCACCGTCGGCACCCGGGCCAGGTCCGGCAGCGTCAGCGCCACCACCTCCCGCCGTGCCGCCGGCGCCAGCGGCACGGTGACGACCCCACGCGGCGGCACCGCCCGCACCGCGAGCCCGGGCAGCACCGCCACCCCCAGCCCGGCGCGCACGAGGCCGACGACCGCCGGGTAGTCGTCCGTCGCGAAGTCGATACGGGGCCCGAAGCCGGCCCGTTCGCACAGCTCCACCAGGTGCCGGCGGCACCGCGGGCAGCCCGCGATCAGCGGCTCCCCGGCCAGCTCCGCCAGCTCGACCCGGCCGGCGGCCGCGGCGGGGTGGTCCTCCGGCACCAGGCAGAGCAGCCGGTCCGTGAGCAGCGGCCGGACGACGAGCCCGTCCCAGCCGTCCGCCTCCGCGTCCGACCCGGCCGCGGCGGCCGCGGCGGCCCCGCCTGTCGTGTCCGTACCCGCGTGCGCGCCCGTCCCCGTACCTGTACCTGCGTCCGCCGACGGGTAGCGGAACGCCAGCGCGATCTCGCACTCCCCCTCCCGCAGCATCCCCACCGACCGCGGCGGCTCCGCGTCCACCAGCGAGATCCGCGTCCCCGGGTGCGCCGCCCGCATCGCCGCCAGCGCGCCCGGCACGATCGTGGAACTCCCGCTCGGGAACGACACCAGCCGCACCCGCCCCGCCCGCAGCCCCGCGAGCGCCGCGACCTCCTCCTCCGCCGCGGCCAGCCCGGCGAGGATCCCGCCCGCGTGCCGCAGGAGCGCCTCCCCGGCCTCGGTCAGCCGCAGCTCCCGGCCCGCGCGGACCAGCAGCGGCGTGGCCGCCGCCTGCTCCAGCGCCCGCATCTGCTGGCTGACGGCGGGCTGGGTCAGGCCGAGTTCGCGGGCGGCGGCGGAGTACGAGCCGGTCGCGGCCACGGCCCGGAAAACGCGCAGGTGGCGGGCGTCGAACATGCCCCCAGCCTAGGCGAGTCCCGGTCGGAAACCGCTTTGAGCGCTGTCGGCGGGGGCGGTTACCGTCGAGGGATGCACCTGCTCTCCGTGAACCTCGGCCGTCCGCAGACCGCGCCCGACATCACCGACGCCCCCGGCTTCGTCACCGGCATCGACAAGCGGCCGGCCGACGGGCCCGTGCGCGTCGAGGAGCCCGGCCCCGAGGGCGTCGGCGGCAGCGGCCTCGCCGGCGACGTCGTCGGCGACCTCCGCCACCACGGGGGCACGCACCAGGCGGTGTACGCGTTCGCGCGCGAAGACCTCGACGTCTGGGCCGCCGAACTCGGCCGCGACCTGCCCAACGGCGTCTTCGGCGAGAACCTAACCACCGCCGGCGTCGACGTCTGCGGCGCGCTCATCGGCGAGCGCTGGCGGGTCGGCGCCGACCTGCTGCTGGAGGTCACCAGCTCGCGCATCCCCTGCCGCACGTTCGCCGGCTGGCTCGGCGAGCAGGGCTGGGTCAAGCGCTTCACGCAGGCGGCCCGGCCGGGCGCGTACCTGCGCGTGATCGAGCCGGGCGAGATACGCGCCGGGGACGCGGTCCGCGTCGAGCACCGCCCGGACCACGAGGTGACGGCCGCCTTCTGGTTCCGCGCGCTCACCCTGGAGCGCGAGCTGCTCCCCCGCCTCCTCGCCGCCGGCGACGCGCTGCACCCGGAGTCCCGGGAGAAGGCCCGCAAGGCGGCGGCCCAGACGGCCTGACGCCCCCGGCCCGGCGGCGCCGGGCCGGCCCGCGCTCTCGGGGGTGTCCCGGAGACGCGGCTCAGGGGCGCCTCCGGGACGTACCCGTGCCATACCCGATGCCCGCCGGGCCCTCATGTCAGAAAACTCTGACACATGACGAAGACGAACGGACGGGGGTCGCGGCTCAAGCGGGTGCTGCTCGTGCTGGCCGCGGTGGCGGCCACGGTCGTGAGCACCGTGGCCGGCGCCGGGCTGTGGCTCTACACCGGCGCGGACGTCTCCACGGTCGGCAAGGTCGACTTCCGCAACGAGCTGCTGATACCGCCGCTGGAGGAGGGCGAGGTGCAGCCGGACGGCACCCGCGTCTTCCGGCTCGGGATACGGGCGGGCGAGACGGAGTTCCGGCCCGGGCAGCCCACGCCGACCTGGGGGTTCACCAGCCCCGCGACTGCCGCCGCCGACCGCTGGCCCGGCACGTACCTCGGGCCGACGCTGCGCGCCGAGCGCGGCGAGAAGGTCCGCGTCGAGGTCGCCAACCGGCTCGACGAGCCCTCCACCGTCCACTGGCACGGCATGCACCTGCCCGCCGCCATGGACGGCGGGCCGCACCAGATGGTCGACGCCGGCGGCGCATGGGAGCCGCACTGGCCCGTCGACCAGCCCGCCGCCACCCTCTGGTACCACCCGCACCCGCACGGCGGGACCGAGCGGCACGTGCAGCGCGGGCTCGCCGGGATGTTCCTCGTGGACGACGCGCCGGCACGGCAGCTCGGCCTCCCCGACGAGTACGGGGTGAACGACCTCCCCGTCGTCGTCCAGGACGTGCGCTTCAACGGCGCCCGCTTCGACCACGGCCACCGGTTCCTGCGGAACACCGGCTTCCTGGGGGACGAGACGATGGTCAACGGCACCCTCGCCCCGTACCGGGAGGTACGCGACGAACTCGTCCGGCTGCGGCTCCTCAACGCCTCCACCGCCCGCGTCTACGACTTCGGCCTCGCCGACGACCGCGCCTTCGACCTCGTCGCCACCGACGGCGGCCTCCTCGGCGCCCCCCACCGCACCGACCGCCTGCCGCTCTCCCCCGGCGAGCGCGCCGAGATCCTCGTGCGGATGGCGCCCGGCGAACGCACCGTCCTGCGCAGCAGCCCGCCGGGCGGCGGCGACTTCTGGCAGTCCCGCTTCTCCGGCGGCGACGACTCCTTCGACGTGCTGGAGCTGCGCGCCGCCGACACCCTGCGCCCCGCCCCCGACGTACCCGCGCGGCTCGCCGACGTCGAACTGCCCGACCCGGCCGACGCCTCCCGCGAACGCCACTTCGACCTGCGCATGAGCGGCATCAACGGCGCCCCGATGGCGATGGACCGCATCGACGCCACCGTCGAGCGCGGCGCCACCGAGGTCTGGACCGTGCGCAACCGCGACGGCGTCACGCACAACTTCCACGTCCACGACGTGCAGTTCCGCGTGCTGGCGGTGGACGGCGAACCGCCGCCGCCGGAGCTGCGGGGGCGGAAGGACACCGTGTACGTGCCGAGCGGCCGGGAGGTGAAGATCGCCCTGCGCTTCGACGGGCCGCCCGACCCCGACGTGCCGTACATGTACCACTGCCATCTGCTCTCCCACGAGGACGGCGGGATGATGGGCCAGTTCGTCGTCGTGGAGCCGGGCGGGGCGGCCGGGCGGGTCCCCGGTGGGAGCGGCGGACATGCCGGACACTGAGCGCGCCCGCTAGCGTGCGGACATGACCACTGCGCTGATTACGGGATCGACGGCCGGCCTCGGCGCCGCCTTCGCGCGCCGCCTGGCCGCCTCCGGACACGACCTGGTGCTCGTCGCCAGAACGGCGGAACGGCTGCACGAGCAGGCCGCCGAACTCCACGAGCGGCACGGCGTCGAGGCCGCGGCGCTGCCCGCGGACCTGGCGACGGAGGAGGGCATCGCCGCGGTCGAGGCCCGCCTCGGCGAGGCCGGCCGGCCGGTCGACCTGCTGGTCAACAACGCGGGCTTCGGGCTCAAGGGGCGCTTCCTGCAGGTGGCGCTCGCCGACGAGCTGACGATGCTGAAGGTGCACTGCGAGGCGGTGCTGCGGCTGACGACGGCCGCGGCGGCGGCGATGCAGGAGCGGTCGCGCGGCGCGGTGGTGAACGTCGCGTCGGTGGCGGCGTTCGTGCCGCGCGGGACGTACGGGGCGAGCAAGGCGTGGGTGGTGCAGTTCACGCAGGGGGTGGCGCGGGACCTGGCGGGCAGCGGGGTGCGGCTGATGGCGCTGTGCCCGGGGTTCGTACGGACGGAGTTCCACGAGCGGGCGGGGATGGGGACGGACCGCATCCCGGGGTGGATGTGGCTCGACGCGGACCGGGTGGTGGCGGAGGCGCTGCGGGACCTGGGGCGGGGGCGGACGGTGTCGATTCCGGACCCGCGGTACAAGGCGCTGATGGGGGCGGCGAAGCTGGTGCCGCGCGGGTTGCTGGGGCGGGTGTCGTCGGGTGCGGGCAGCAAGTACGGCCCCCGCTGACCGGGGTCCAGCCCCGGCAGGGGGTGTTCCCCGACCCCGCCCCTTCCCGAACCTCAGGGGCTCCGCCCCCGAGCCCCCCGCACGCCCCCACGACCGCCGGCTCCGCCACGCAGTCGACCCCCGAGGGCTCCGCCCCGGCCCCCGCACCCGCGGCTCCGCCGCGCGGGCGGGGCCCCACCTCAGGCGGGTGGGGGCCCCGGCCCCGGCGCGGTTGCACCGCCGGGGCCGGCCGCCGCGGGCGGGAACCCGCCGGTGAGGCCGCGCGACCGTCCGCCGCCCTCACCGGAGGTCAACGCGCAGGGCCCCGCCCCGTACGTTCGCGTACGGCGCGGGGCCCTGACGGGCGCACCCGGGGCGGTTGTCCGCCGCCCCGACCGGAGGTCAGTGCGCGTGGCCGTGGCCGTGGCTGTGGCCCTGGTCCTCCTCCGGCTCCGGCTTCTCCACCACCGCGCTCTCCGTGGTCAGCAGCAGCGACGCGATGGACGCCGCGTTCTCCAGCGCGGAGCGGGTCACCTTCACCGGGTCGATGACGCCGGCCTTCACCAGGTCCCCGTACTCGCCGGTCGTGGCGTTGAAGCCCTGGCCGCCCGTCAGCTCGGCGACCTTGGAGGTGATGACGTACCCCTCCAGGCCCGCGTTCTCGGCGATCCACCGCAGCGGCTCGACCGCCGCGCGGCGGACGACCGCGACACCGGTGGCCTCGTCGCCGCTGAGGTCGAGGCTGCCCTCCAGCACCTTCGCGGCGTGCACGAGCGCCGAGCCGCCGCCGGCGACGATGCCCTCCTCGACCGCCGCGCGGGTGGCGGAGATCGCGTCCTCCAGGCGGTGCTTCTTCTCCTTCAGCTCGACCTCGGTGGCCGCGCCGACGCGGATGACGCACACGCCGCCGGCCAGCTTGGCCAGCCGCTCCTGCAGCTTCTCGCGGTCCCAGTCGGAGTCCGTGGCCTCGATCTCGGCCTTGATCTGCGCGACCCGGCCGGCGACCTCGTCGGACTTCCCGGCGCCGTCGACGATCGTCGTGTCGTCCTTGGTGACGACCACGCGGCGCGCGGTGCCCAGCACCTCCAGGCCCACCTGGTCCAGCTTGAGGCCGACCTCCTCGGAGACCACGGTGCCGCCGGTGAGGGTGGCCATGTCGCCGAGCATCGCCTTGCGGCGGTCGCCGAAGCCGGGGGCCTTGACCGCGACGGAGTTGAAGGTGCCGCGGATCTTGTTGACGACGAGGGTGGACAGGGCCTCGCCCTCCACGTCCTCGGCGACGATCAGCAGCGGCTTCGACGAGCCCGCCTGCATGACCTTCTCCAGCAGCGGCAGCAGGTCCTGGATGGAGGAGATCTTGCCCTGGGTGATCAGGATGTACGGGTCCTCCAGCACCGCCTCCATGCGATCCTGGTCGGTCACCATGTAGTGCGACAGGTAACCCTTGTCGAAGGCCATGCCCTCGGTGAAGTCCAGCTCCAGGCCGAAGGTGTTGGACTCCTCGACGGTGATGACGCCGTCCTTGCCGACCTTGTCCATGGCCTCGCCGATGAGCTGGCCCACCTGCTCGTCCTGGGCGGACAGCGCGGCGACCGCGGCGATGTCGGACTTGGAGTCGATCGGGCTGGCGGCCTTCAGCAGCTCGTCGGAGACGGCCGCGACGGCGGCGTCGATGCCGCGCTTGAGCGCGGCGGGGGAGGCGCCGGCGGCCACGTTGCGCAGGCCCTCGCGGACCAGCGCCTGGGCCAGCACGGTGGCGGTGGTGGTGCCGTCACCCGCGATGTCGTTGGTCTTGGTCGCCACCTCCTTCACGAGCTGCGCGCCCAGGTTCTCGTAAGGGTCCTCGACCTCGATCTCGCGGGCGATGGTGACGCCGTCGTTGGTGATGGTCGGGGCGCCGAACTTCTTGTCGATGACGACGTTGCGGCCACGGGGGCCGATCGTCACCTTCACGGTGTCGGCGAGCTTGTCCACGCCGCGCTCCAGAGCGCGGCGGGCGTCCTCGTCGAACTTCAGAGTCTTCGCCATGAAACGTGGGTCCTCTCAAAGGGCGCCGTAGGGAGCGCCGACGCCCCGGCCCGTTTCGGTATGTGGTGCTCGGCGAACGGATCCGGGGCGCGGCCTGGGGTGCGGAAGAAGCGGGAGCGCCCCGTTACTTCTCGATGATCGCGAGCACGTCGCGGGCAGAGAGGACGAGGTAGTCCTCGTTGTTGTACTTCACCTCGGTGCCGCCGTACTTGCTGTAGAGAACGACGTCGCCGACGGAGACGTCGAGCGGCAGGCGGTTGCCGTCCTCGAAGCGGCCCGGGCCGACGGCCAGGACGACGCCCTCCTGGGGCTTCTCCTTGGCGGTGTCCGGGATGACCAGGCCCGAGGCCGTGGTCTCCTCGGCTTCGAGCGTCTGGACCACGATGCGGTCCTCAAGCGGCTTGATGGCAACCTTGGTGCTGGCGGTCGTCACGATCCGACCTCCCCCTTCGGAGATCTCGCGGGGTTGAATGTCTGGGGTGGCGACCCAGGAGGACCCGTCGTCGCGGGTGCCGGATCCGCCTCGTCGCTGTGTTGGCACTCTCCCTCGGGGAGTGCCAGAGCCGAGGTTATGCCGCCCTTTAGCACTCGGTCAAGCCGAGTGCCAGATTGCCGCCGTCCGGGTCGCCCACCCGCCCGTACGCCCCGTACAGCTGTGCGAGCCGGGCCCCGTCCGCGTCACATGTAGTCCTCCAGCCGGGCCACCGTGTACCCCTGCCGCTGGATCTCCCGTACCAGCTCCGCCAGCACGTCCGTCATCGTCCGGCCGCCCTGCTGCCCCGGCCCCCGGAAGTGCGCCAGCACGATGTCGCCGGGGCGCAGCCGGTCGCCCTCGCGGTACTCCAGGCCGCCGGCCTTCATCTCCGCCCGCCACAGCGGCACCGCCCGTACGCCGCAGGAGGCCGCGGCCCTGAGCGTCGCCGCGTCGTACTCGCCGTAGGGCGGCCGGAAGAGCGTCGGGCGGACGCCGAAGCGGTCCGCGACGCGCTCCTGCTGGCGGCAGATCTGGCGGCGCTGCGCGGCGTACGGCAGGGAGGTGAGGTCGGGGTGGGTGAGGGTGTGGCCGTGTACGGAGTTGCCGAGGCGCTGCAGCTCCGCGAAGTAGCCGTAGTCCTCGCCGGTACCTCCCCCGACTGCGGAGTCGGCGAGGAACATGCTGAACGGCAGCCGCAGGTCCGCCGCCATGTCGATGAGCGCCGGGTCCTTGTTCACGCCGTCGTCGATGGTGACGAAGACGACCTTGTCGCGCGTCGGCACCCGGTCCACCACGGCCGGCAGCCCGGAGGGCTCCGGCCGCACGGGGCGGGCGGCCGGCGGCTCGGGCGGCGGGGCGAGGGGGCGGTCGAGGCCCCAGCGGTGGTACGCCCCGGGGGCGGCGGCGCGGCCGCCCTGGGTGGCCCCGTCGTCCCCGCCTGCCCCGCCGGGCAGCGCGCGGGGCGTGCGGCCCCCCTGCCCGGCGCCCGGCTTGCCGTCCCCGGCCCCCGCCGCGGACTCGCCGGTGGTCTCCGGGAACCACTCCTCCGTGGGCCGGGCGGCGTCCGCGCAGGCGGTGAGCGCCAGCAGGCAGGCGGCGGCTATCGCGGCGGCGGACGGCCGGCGGCGGACGGCGCGGCTGCGCCTCATACGTAGTCCTCCAAGCGAGCAACGGCGAAGCCCTCGTCGTTCGCCTTACGGAGCACCGTACGGACGACATCGGCCATCGTGCCGCCGAATTCGGAAGGACCTTCGAAGTGGGTGAGCACGATATCGCCGGGGTGGAAGGCGGTGTCCGCCCGGGAGTACGTCCAGCGGCCGGGGAACGCCTCCTGCTGCCACAGCGGCACGAGGTCGATGCCGCAGTCCTTCGCCGCGCGCAGGGTGTCGCCGTTGTAGTTGCCGTAGGGCGGGCGGAAGATCCGCGGGGCGGCGCCCATCTCGCGCCTGAGGACGCGCTGCTGGCCGCAGATCTCCTCGCGCTGCGCCGCGTAGGGCAGTTCGCGCAGGTTGGGGTGGTGGAGGGTGTGGTTGCTGACGGTGGTGCCGAGGTCCCGGAGGGCGCGGAAGTAGGCGTAGTCGTCGCGCGCGGCGTCGTCGGTGAGGAAGGCGCTGACGGGGACGTCCAGTTCGCGCAGCATGCGCAGCAGCTCGGGGTCCTTGCGGTGGCCGTCGTCGATGGTCAGGAAGATCACCCGGTCGTCGGTCGGGACCCGGGTGACGACGGGCGGCAGGCCGGGGCCGCCGTCGTCGGTCTCGAAGCCGGGTTCGGTGGCGAGCGCGGGCTTGGTGCGCGGCGGGGCGGGCGGCAGCAGCGGG
>NZ_BAAAPF010000114.1:0-20382 GCF_039531005.1 Streptomyces synnematoformans | reverse complement strand
CTTCGGCGGGCTTCTCGGCCTCCGGGGCGGCTTCGAGGATGACGTGTGCGTTGGTGCCGCTGATCCCGAAGGAGGAGACCGCCGCGCGCCGCGGCTCACCCGTCTCCGGCCACTCCTGGCCCTCGGTCAGCAGGGAGACGGCGCCTGCGTTCCAGTCGACGTGGCTGGAGGGCTCATCCACATGCAACGTTGGTGGCAGGTGGCCGTGGCGGATGGCCTGGACCATCTTGATGACACCGGCGACACCGGCGGCGGCCTGGGTGTGGCCGATGTTGGACTTCACCGCCCCCAGCCACAACGGCCGCTCTGAGTCGTGTGCCTGGCCGTAGGTGGCCAGCAGCGCCTGCGCTTCGATCGGGTCGCCCAGCGTGGTGCCCGTCCCGTGCGCCTCGACCGCATCGACCTGACCGGCACTCAACCGCGCACTGGCCAGCGCCTGCTCGATCACCCGCTGCTGCGACGGCCCGTTCGGCGCCGTCAGCCCATTCGAGGCGCCGTCCTGGTTGACCGCCGAACCCCGCAGCACCGCCAGGACCTCGTGCCCGTTGCGCACCGCGTCCGACAGCCGCTCCAGCAGCACGAACCCGACACCCTCACCCCAGCCCGTACCATCCGCAGCCTCCGCAAACGGCTTACACCGCCCATCCGGCGCCAGGCCGCGCTGACGCGAGAACTCCACGAACACACCCGGCGTGGCCATCACCGTCACACCACCGGCAAGGGCCAGATCACACTCACCGTTACGCAACGCCTGCCCGGCCAGATGCATACTCACCAACGACGACGAACACGCCGTATCAACCGTCACCGCCGGACCCTCAAGCCCGAACGTATACGCCACCCGACCCGACGCCACACTCGCCGCACCACCATTACCCAAAAACCCGTCGAACCCCGGTGGCAGCCGGTCCATGAGCCGGGCGACGTAGTCGCTGTACATGACCCCGGCGAAGACACCGGTCCTGCTGCCCCGCAGGCTGTGCGGGTCCAGGTCCGCGCGCTCGAACGCCTCCCAGGCGGCCTCCAGCAGCAGCCGCTGCTGCGGATCCGTGGCCGTGGCCTCCCGCGGGCTGATCTCGAAAAACGCAGCGTCGAACGCGGCCGCGTCATGCAGGAAGCCGCCCTCGCGGGCATAGCTCGTACCGGACCGGTCGGGGTCGGCGTCGAAGAGCCCGTCCAGCTCCCAGCCGCGGTTCAGCGGGAACCCGCCGATGGCGTCCGTGCCGTCGGCGACCAGCCGCCACAGGTCCTCCGGCGAACGCACCCCGCCCGGGTACCGGCAGGCCATCGAAACGATCGCAATCGGCTCCCGGTCCCCGGTCTCGAGGACGGACAGCCGCTGCTGGGCCTCATGCAGCTCGGCGGTGACCCACTTGAGGTACTCGACGAGCTTCTCTTCCTTGGACATCCGCTCTCGTTCCCGTTGTGACGAAAGGCGAAGGCGCACTTTCGGGGAGTGTCGGCACGACGGCTAAAGGGGTCCCTAAGAATCTCCGAAGCCCCGGAAGACGCCGGCCCGTGTGCTCACCTGAACCTCGCGGCGTCCGCGGCCTCGGCCGCGTCGTGCAGCGACATGTCCGTCCGGCCGCTGATGACCCGCATGTCGTGGATGAGGCCGTCGTCGCCGATCCGCATGACGGCGATCAGCGAGATGCGCACGAACTTGCCCTGCGGCACGCCCTCCGGGCGCAGCTCGGCGGTGATGGGCAGGGCGACGTGCTCGCGGTCCAGGCCGGCGACCGGGGTGCCGGGGGTCTCGTGCACGCCGTACGCCACCAGCCGGGCGATGTGGGCGCGGTACGCGGCGCGGTCGGCGAAGGTCTTGTCGCCGACGGGGTCCTCGACGTGGAGCGGGTCGGCGAAGAGGGCGAGGACGCCGTCGACGTCGCCCTCGCCGATCCGCCGGCAGTACTCCAGAGCGACTCGTTTACGTGCGTCCTCGTCCAGCATCTGTGCTCCTTCACGACGGCGGTGCGGGCCTGTCCGCGCCCGGAAGAGCATGTTCGGCGCAGCGGCCAAAGCCCCGCCAAAGCCCTTGGCGCTGGACTAGTTCGGACCAAGGCGGTCTTTAGACGGCGCTCCTAGGTTCGAACTTCGTCAGATGTGGATTCCGCGGCCGTCTCGGTCGGCGCCCGATCGCAGAAAGGGATTGCCGTTGTGAAGTCGTCACTGTGGCAGGACTTGCGGATGCTGGGAAACCTCTTCCTGGTCCGTACGACCTCCGACCCCCAGAAGAAGACAGCACGCCTGTACGAGATGTACCCGCCGGACCGGCTGGTCGTCGAGGACACGAACTACTACAACCTCGGCTACTGGGAGCCCGGTTGCACGAAGCTCGACGAGGCGGCGCAGGCCCTCGCCGACCAGGTGGCCGAGACCGCCGCGTTCAAGCCGGACGACACCGTTCTGGACGTCGGCTTCGGCTACGGCGACCAGGACTTCCACTGGATCGACACGTACGGGCCGAGCAAGATCATCGGCATCAACATCACCAAGGTGCACATCCGGATCGCCACCGACCGCGCGCGGGAGCGCGGGCTGCTGGACCGGATCGACTTCCGCGAGGGGTCGGCGACCGCGATCCCGCTGCCGGACAACAGCGTCGACAAGGTGGTGGCCCTGGAGTCGGCCTTCCACTTCGACACCCGCGCGGACTTCTTCGCCGAGGCCTACCGCGTGCTGCGCCCGGGCGGCGTGCTGGTGACCGCCGACATCATCCCGATGGAGGGCGGCAAGCCCAAGGACGACATCCGGTCGCACGCCATCAAGTGGATCCGGATCATGATCGACGACGCCAACTGGTACCCGCGGAAGCGGTACGGCGAGATCATGGAGTCCAAGGGCTTCGAGGGCGTCGAGGTGCGGACGATCCGCGAGGCGGTCTACGAGCCGTGGCGTGAGTACCATGTGCGCCGACTCCAGGACCCGACGTTCAAGACCCGGTCCAGCAAGCTCTTCTACAAGATGGTGGCCGTCGCCCACCGCGACCAGGACCTGCTTGCCGAAGAGCTGAAGTCGCTCGACTACGTGCTGGGCGTGGCCCGCAAGCCGGTCACGCCGTAGCCGACGGGCGCGGGGCGGCCCGCCGGCCCGCCGCCGTCCGTCCGCAGCCGCCCGCCCTCCCGCAGGCCCTCCGCCCGCGGGAGGGCGCGGCCCGGTCCGGCGAACCCGGTCCGCCGCGGCGGCCGCCCCCCGAACCCACCGCCGCTCCGCCGGTACGTACCCGCCGCGCGGCCCCTGCCCGCAGGCGCCGCCGGCGCCGTCCCCATGAAGGCGTTCGATGGCCAGCAGCAACGAGGAAAAGCTCCGCGACTATCTCAAGGCGGTCACCGCCGATCTGCGCCATACCCGGCAGCGGCTCCAGTCGCTGGAGGAGCGCGACCACGAGCCGATCGCGGTGATCGGGATGGCCTGCCGCTACCCCGGCGGCGCGGTGTCGCCCGACGCGCTGTGGGAGCTGGTGTCGGCGGGCGGGGACGCCATCGGCGAGTTCCCGGCCGACCGGGGCTGGGACCTGGACACGGTCTTCGACGCGGACCCGGACCGGGCGGGGGCCAGCTACACCCGCCGCGGCGGCTTCCTCTACGACCTTCCGGAGTTCGACGCCGGACTGTTCGGGGTGTCGCCGCGGGAGGCAGCGGCGATGGACCCGCAGCAGCGGCTGCTGCTGGAGCTGGCCTGGGAGGCGCTGGAACGGGCGGGCATCGCGGCCGACGGGCTCCGCGGCTCCGCCACCGGCGTGTTCGCGGGCACCTCGGCGGCCGACTACGGGCCGCGGCTGCACGAGGCGAGCGACGGCGCCGAGGGCCACGTGCTGACCGGGACCACGCCGAGCGTCGCCTCCGGGCGGGTCGCGTACACGCTCGGCCTGGAGGGCCCGGCGCTGACGGTGGACACGGCGTGTTCGTCCTCGCTGGTCGCGGTGCACCTGGCCACGCGCGCGCTGCGCGCCGGGGAGTGCACGATGGCGCTGGCGTGCGGGGCGACGGTGATGTCGACACCGGGCATGTTCGTGGAGTTCTCACGGCAGCGCGGGCTGGCGTCGGACGGGCGCTGCAAGTCGTTCTCGGAGGACGCCGACGGCACCGGCTGGGCCGAGGGGGCGGGCGTGCTGGTGCTGGAGCGGCTGTCCGACGCCCGGGCCGCCGGGCACCCGGTGCTCGCGGTGATCCGCGGCAGCGCCGTCAACCAGGACGGCGCCTCCAACGGCCTCACCGCGCCCAGCGGCCCCGCGCAGCGGCGCGTCATCGAGCAGGCCCTCGCCGACGCCCGGCTCACCGCGCGGCAGGTCGACGCCGTCGAGGCACACGGCACCGGCACGTCGCTGGGCGACCCGATCGAGGCGCAGGCCCTGCTGGCGACGTACGGCCGCGAGCACACCGCGGAGCAGCCGCTGTGGCTGGGCTCGGTGAAGTCCAACATCGGCCACACCCAGACCGCCGCCGGCGTGGCCGGGATCATCAAGATGGTGCAGGCCATGCGGTACGGGCGGCTGCCGCGGACGCTGCACGCCGAGACGCCGTCACGGCACGTCGACTGGGACTCGGGCGGCGTCGCGCTGCTCGCAGAGGAGGTCGCCTGGCCGGAGTCGGACCGGCCGCGGCGGGCGGCGGTCTCCGCGTTCGGCATCAGCGGCACCAACGCGCACGTCGTCCTGGAACAGGCACCGCCCGCCCCGGAGCCGGAGGAGCCCGCCGGCGGGTCGGGGTCGGCGCGTACCGCGCTGTGGCCGCTGTCGGCCCGCACCGGCGAGGCGCTGCGGGCCCGGGCCGCGGAGCTGGCCGAGGCGGTGCGCACCGACCCGGCGCCCGGGGTCGCGGACGTCGGCTGGTCGCTGGCGACGACGCGGGCGGCGTTCGAGGAGCGGGCCGTGGTGCTGGGCGGGGACGCCGCCGAGCTGGCCGAGGGTCTGACGGCGCTGGCGGCGGACCGCGGCTCTCCGCGGGTGGTGCGCGGTGGCGCGGTGTCCGGCGCGGCCCGCCCGGTGTTCGTCTTCTCCGGGCAGGGCGCGCAGTGGCCGGGGATGGCCGTCGGGCTGTGGGACTCCGAGCCGGTGTTCGCCGCGTCGATGGAGCGCTGCGCCGCGGCGCTCGCCCCGTACACCGGCTACGCGCTGCGCGAGAAGCTGACGGCGCCCGCGGCGGACCCCTCCTGGGAGCGCGACGACGTCGTGCAGCCGCTGCTGTGGGCGGTGATGGTCTCGCTGGCCGAGCTGTGGCGGCACCACGGCGTGACGCCGGCCGCCGTCGTGGGCCACTCGCAGGGCGAGTTCGCGGCGGCGGTGGTCGCCGGGGGGCTGTCGCTGGAGGACGGCGCCCGGCTGGTCGCCGTGCGCAGCCGGGTGGTGCACGCGCTGTCCGGCCACGGCTCGATGGCGTCGGTGTCGCTGCCCGTCGCGGAGGTGGAGAAGCAGCTCGCGGAGGGCGACAGCGACGTCTGTGTCGCGGCCGTCAACGGGCCGTCGGCCACGGTGGTCGCGGGCGTCGACGCAGACGTGCGGGCCTTCATGCGCGACTGCGAGGCGCGGGGCGTGCGGACGCGGACCGTGCCCATCGCGTACGCCTCGCACTCACGGCTCGTCGAGCCGGTGCGCGAGGAGATGCTGCGCGAGCTGGCGGCCATCACGCCGCGGGCCGGTGCGGTGCCGTTCTACTCGACGGTCACGGGCGAGCCGATGCCCACCGAGTCGCTGGACGCCGCCTACTGGTACCGCAACCTGCGCTCCCCCGTACTCTTCGCGCAGACCGCGGAGCGGCTGATCGACGCGGGCCACACCGTGTTCCTGGAGATGGGCCCGCACCCGGTGCTGGTGCCCGCGATCGAGCAGGTCCTCGACGCGGCGGAGGCCGAGGGGCGGGCGCTGGGCACGCTGCGCCGCGGCGAGGACGGCGAGCCGCGCTTCAAGCAGGCGCTGGCGGAGGCGTACGCCGCCGGTGCGGTGCCGGACTGGCAGGTGCTCTTCCCCGGCGCCCGGACGGTGCCGCTGCCCACGTACCCCTTCCAGCGCCGCCGGTACTGGCTCGCCGACCGCGACGACCGCGCCCCGCGTGCGGCCGCCGGCCACGGCGGGACGGACGAGTCGTTCTGGGCGCTGGTCGAGCAGGCCGACACCGAGGCGCTGCGCCGGGAACTGCCGGACGTCGGCGAGGAGTCGCTGCGCGAGGTGGTGCCGGCGCTGCGTCGCTGGCGCACCCGGACCCGTACGGACGCGGCGCTGGCCGGGCACCGCTACGAGATCGGCTGGCGCCCGGCCGCAGAGCGGCGGACGCCGGGGCCGGACGGGCACTGGCTGCTGGTGACCCGCGCGCGGGCGGAAGGCCGGCTCGCGGCCTGGGCCGACGCGGCGGGCGCCGCGCTCGGTGCCCGCGGGGCCCGGGTGACCGTGGTCGAGCTGGACGAGCGGGCGGCTGACGACCGCGCGGACGTCGCACGGCGCGTGTCGGCCGCGCTGGCCGGCGAGGCGGTCGACGGGGTGCTGTCGCTGCTGGCGCTGGACGAGCGTCCGCACCCCGGGCACCCGGCGCTGCCGTCCGGGGTGGCGGGGCTGCTGGGGCTCGTGCAGGCGCTGGTGGAGCTGGGTGTCGCCGCGCCCGTGTGGTCGCTGACGTGCGCCGCGGTGAGCGCCCTGGACGACGATCTGCCGGCCCACCCGGTGCAGGCGCAGACCTGGGGCCTGGGCCGGGTGGTGGCGCTGGAGCAGCCGCAGCTGTGGGGCGGCCTGGTCGACCTCCCGGACCGGCCCGGCGAGGAGGACTGGCCGCGGGTGTGCGGAGTGCTCGCGGGCGGGGCCGGCGACGAGGACCAGGTGGCGATCCGGCCCGGCGGAATGCGGGTACGGCGGCTGCTGCCCGCCCCGGCGCCCGCGGGCGGCCCGGCGTGGCGGCCGGGCGGCACCGTCGTGGTCACCGGGGGCTCCGGCTCGCTGGCGCCGCACCTCGCACGCTGGCTGGCCGGCGGCGGCGCGGAGCACATCGTGCTCGCCAGCCGCCGCGGGCCCGACGCGCCCGGCCACGCCGCGCTGGCCGAGGAGTTGGGCGGGCGGGGCGTGCGGGTGACGGCGCTGTCCTGCGACCTGACCGACCGTGACTCCGTACGCGCCCTGCTGGAGCGGGCCGCGGAGCCGGGCCGGCCGGTGCGTGCGGTGGTGCACGCCGCGACCGCGACCCGCCTGGAGCCGCTGGCCGGCGCCTCGCCCGCCGGGGTGGCGGACGTACTGGCGGCGAAGGCGCTCGGCGCGGTCCACCTCGCCGAGTCGCTGGCCGCGGACGACGACGCCGAGCTGGTGTTCTTCTCCTCCATCGCGGCCGTCTGGGGCAGCGGCGAGCACGGCGCGTACGCGGCGGCGAACGCCTTCCTGGACGCGTACGCGGAGCAACTGCGCGGGCGGGGCCGGAAGGTGACGTCGGTGGCCTTCGGCGCGTGGCGCAGCGAGCAGCTGCCCGAGGAGCTGGACGAGGCGCAGCTGGAGCGGCAGGGGCTGCCGCTGCTGGACCCGGATGTCGCGCTCACCGGCCTCGGCCGGGAACTGGCCGCGGACGGCGGCCGGCCGGTGACGCTGGTCGACGTCGACTGGGAGACGTTCGCCCCGGTCTTCGCCTCGGCGCGGCCCCGGCCGCTGCTGGACGAGATCCCCGCCGCCCGTGCCGCGCTGCGGCGTACGGCGGCGGACGGTGTGGGCGCGGCGGACGCGGACGCCGACGCGGGGCGGCTGCAGCGGCTGGCGCAGGTGCCCGAGGCGGCCCGCGCCCGCGAGGTGTTGGACATCGTGACCGCCGAGGTGTCCGCGGTGCTGGGCCACGGCCCGGCCGACCGGCCCGTGCCGGGGCGGACGTTCAAGGAGCTGGGTCTGGACTCGCTGACCGCGGTGGCGCTGCGCAACCGGCTGCGCGCGGCGACCGGCCTCCCGCTGCCGGTGACGCTCGTCTTCGACCACCCCAGCCCGCAGGCCCTGGCCCGCTTTCTGACCGGCCAGCTGGGCGCGGCCGGCGGGCAGGCGGCGCCCGGCTCCGTCGCCGAGGCGCTGGAGCGGATGGCCGAGGCGCTGGACGCCGAGCCCGTCGGGGGTGCCGAACGCGCGGCCGTACGCGACCGGCTGCAGGCGCTCGCCGACGCGCTGGCCGGCGGCGGTGCGGCGGCGGCGGACGGCAGGCGCGAGGACGACGAGGCGGGGCTCGACGAGGCCAGCACCGACGACCTGCTGAAGATCATCGACGACGAGTTCGGTCCGGCGGAGTCGGGCCCGACGGCATCGACAACCGGCTGACCAGCGCCGGAGCGGCGCACGAGAGGAGCAGTTCCGGCCATGGCCGAGGAAGACAAGCTGCGCGACTACCTCAAACGGCTCACCGTCGACCTGCGCCGGACCACGCGCAGGCTGCGGGAGGTGGAGGAGGAGCGCCGGGAGCCGGTCGCGGTCGTCGGCATGGCCTGCCGCTTCCCCGGCGGTGTGCGGACCCCCGAGGAGCTGTGGGGGCTGCTCGCGGACGGCCGGGACGCCGTCTCCGCCATGCCGGCGAACCGGGACTGGCACCTGGACGACCACTTCGACCCGGAGGACCGCGGCCGTCCGGGCACCTCGTACGTGCGCGAGGGCGGCTTCCTGGACGACGTCGCCGGCTTCGACGCGGCCTTCTTCGGCATCTCGCCGCGCGAGGCGCTGGCCATGGACCCGCAGCAGCGGCTGCTGCTGGAGCTGGCGTGGGAGAGCGTGGAGCGGGCCGGGATCGACGCGCACGCGCTGCGCGGCTCCCGCACCGGCGTGTTCGTGGGCAGCAACCCCACCGAGTACGGCGGCCTGCTGGGTGACGCCGCGGCGCAGGTGGGCGGGCACCTGCTCACCGGCACGGTCCTCAGCGTGCTGTCCGGCCGCCTCGCGTACACCCTCGGCCTTGAGGGCCCGGCGCTGAGCGTGGACACCGCGTGCTCCACGTCGCTGACCGCGGTGCACCTCGCGGTGCAGGCGCTGCGCCGCGGCGAGTGCACGATGGCGCTGGCCGGCGGGGCGACGGTGTTCTCCACGGTGGGGCCGTTCACCGAGATGAGCCGGCAGCGGGTGCTGGCCGCCGACGGGCGCTGCAAGGCGTTCGGCGCGGGCGCCGACGGCATGGGCATGTCCGAGGGCGGGGGCGTGGTGCTGCTGGAGCCGCTGAGCGCGGCCCGCCGCAACGGCCACCGCGTGCTGGCCGTGATCCGCGGCAGCGCCGTCAACTCCGACGGCTCCTCCAACGGGCTGACGGCGCCGAGCCGGCAGGCGCAGGAGAAGGTGATCCGCGCGGCCCTCGCCGACGCGGGCCTCGGTGCCGCCGACGTCGACGCGGTCGAGGCGCACGGAACGGGCACGGAGCTGGGCGACCCGATCGAGGCGCAGGCGCTGCTGGAGGTCTACGGGCGCGGCCGGGCCGCGGCCGGGGCGCCGCTGTACCTCGGCTCGGTCAAGTCGAACATCGGGCACAGCCAGGCCGCCGCGGGCGTGGCCGGGCTGATGAAGCTGGTACTGGCGCTGGAGCACGGGCGGTTGCCCCGTACGCTGCACGCGGACACGCCCAGCCCGCACGTCGACTGGGACCCGGCCACCCTCGCCCTGCTGGACGAGGCGCTGCCGTGGCGCGACGGGGACCGTACGCGCCGGGCCGCGGTGTCGGCCTTCGGGATCAGCGGCACCAACGCGCACGTGATCGTGGAGCAGCCCCCGGCGGACGAGCAGGAGCCGGAGGTGCCCGCGCCGTCCGGCGGCACCGCCCGGCCCTGGCTGGTCTCCGCCGCCACCGCCGACGGGCTGCGCGCACAGGCGGCCCGGCTGGCCGACCACGTCCGCGCCCGCCCGGAACTGGCCGCCGACGCGGTCGGCAACGCGCTGGCGACGTCCCGGGCGACGCTCGGGCACCGCGCGGTGCTTCTCGGCGCCGACCGCGGGGAGCTGCGCGGGCGGCTCGACGCCCTCGCCCGCGGCGACGCCGCCACCGGGCTGGTCACCGGCGTGCCGCAGACCGGGCGCCTGGCGCTGATGTTCTCCGGGCAGGGCAGCCAGCGCCCCGGCATGGGCCGCGAGCTGTACGAGGCGTTCCCGGTGTTCGCCGAGGCGCTGGACGAGGTGTGCGCGGCGCTCGACGCGCACCTCGACGTCCCCGTACGCGACGTGATGTTCGCCGCGGCCGGCACCGAGCGGGCGGCGCTGCTGGACCACACGCTCTACACCCAGCCCGCGTTGTTCGCCGTGCACACCGCGCTGGCCCGGCTGCTGCGGTCGTGGGGCGTGCGTCCCGACCACCTCATCGGCCACTCCGTGGGCGAGTTGTCGGCCGCGCACGTGGCGGGGGTGCTGCCGCTCGGCGTCGCCGCCGACATGGTCGCCACCCGGGCGACGCTGATGCACTCGCTCCCCGAGGGCACCGGCATGCTCGCCGTGCGGTCCGGTCCGGAGCCGCTGGCCGGGCAGCTGGAGCGGCACCCGGGCGTGGAGATCGCCGCGTACAACTCCCCCGCCGCGACCACGCTGGCCGGGCCGCTCGACGTGCTGGACGAGCTGGCGCGGGAGCTGGCCGACGCCGGCGTCCGCGCCCGGCGGCTGCAGGTGGCGCACGCGTTCCACACCGCGCACACCGAGCCGGTCCTCGACGCCTTCGCACGCCACCTGACGGATCTCTTCGACCGCCACGCCCTGGGCGAGGCGGAGGTTCCCGTCATCTCCAACGTCACGGGTCTGCCCGCGACGGACCGTCAGCACCACGACCCCGCGTACTGGGCCGAGCACATCCGCCGCCCCGTCCGCTTCCACCAGGGCATCGCCGGCCTCGCCGGCACGGGCACGACGACGTATCTGGAGCTGGGCCCCGACGCCGGCCTCAGCACCCTCGCGCAGGCGGTGCTCGACGACGCGGACCCGGCGCAGCCGGACGGCGAACCGGCCGTGGTCACCTCGGTGCTGCGCCGCGCCCACCCCGAGGTCCCCGCCCTGCTCACCGCGGTCGCCCGGCTGCACGTGCACGGCACGGACGTGGACTGGCGCCCGCTCCACCCCGGCGGCCGGCCGGTCGCGCTGCCGACGTACGCGTTCCAGCGGCGCCCTTACTGGCTGCGGCCGGCACGTCCGGCCGCCGGTCAGCCGGGCGTACGGGCCACCCGGCACCCGCTGCTCGGCGCGGTGCTGGAGACGGCCGACGCCGAGCGGCCGGGGGCGGTGTTCACCGGCCGGATCAGCGCGCGTACGCCCGGCTGGCTGCCGGACCACGTGCTCGGCGAGACCGTGGTGCTGCCGGGCACGGGCGCGGTGGAGATCGCGCTGTGCGCGGCGCGGCACGTCGGCTGCGCGCGCGTCGAGGAGCTGACGCTGCGCCGCCCGGTGGTGCTGCCCGCGGAGGGCGCGCTCCAGCTCCAGGTCGCCGTGGACGCCCCCGGCGCCGACGGCCGCCGGGCCCTCTCCCTCTTCGCCCGCCCCGAGCCGGACGCGGACGACGACGACGCGGACCTCACCGGGGACGCCGCGTGGACGCTGCACGCGACGGGCGTGATCGCGCCCGACGCGGGGGCGGCTCCCGGTGCCTGGGACGGCGCGGCCTGGCCGCCGGCGGAGGAGCCGGCCGCGGTCGTGGACGACCTGTACGACCGGCTGCACGAGCGGGGGATGCGCTTCGGCCCGGCCTTCCGCTCACTGCGCGCGGTGTGGCGCGCGGGTGGACACCTGTACGCCGACCTGGCGCTGCCCGAGGCGCAGCACACAGATCTTGAGGAGTACGGCGTCCACCCCGCGCTGCTCGACGCCGCGCTGCACACGGTCGCGCTGCTGGACGAGGCGGGGACGGAGCTGCGGCTGCCGTTCGCCTGGGCCGGCGTGCGGCTGCTGGCGCGGCCCGGCGCGGCGGCGCTGCGCGCCCGGGTGACGCCCACCGGCCCGGAGACCGTCGCGCTGGACCTCGCCGACGCCGCGGGCACGCCCGTGCTGCGGGTGGACGAGGTGGCGCTGCGCCCGGTGCCGGCCGACAGCCTCGCCGCGGTGTCCGCCGACCCGCTGTACGGGGTCGGGTGGCGGCGGCTCGACGCGGCGCCGGAGGCCGCGGACGGCCCGGAGGTGCGGGAGACGGACCTCGACGCGTTCGCCGGGGTGCTGGAGTCCGCGGACGCCCTTTCCGAGCGGCCCGGCGTGGTCGCCGTACGGTGCCCCGCCGCGGCCGGCGGGGACGCCGGCGCGTCGGCGGAGCGGGCGCGTACGGCCGTCACCCGGGTGCTGGCCGCCGTGCAGCGGTGGCTGTCCGACGACCGGTTCGCCGACGGCAGGCTCGCCGTGGTCACCCGCGGCGCGGTCGGCGCGGGTGCGGACGAGGACGTTCCCGCGCTGGAGTCCGCCCCGGTGTGGGGGCTGCTGCGCTCGGCCCAGTCGGAACACCCGGACCGGATCGTGCTGGTCGACGACGCCCCGGACGGGCAGTCGGCGCTCGGCGTCGCGGACGCGGTACGGGCCGCGCTGGCGGCCGGCGAACCGCAGGTGGCGGTCCGCGGCGGCGACCTCCTCGTCCCGAGGCTGACCCGGCTCGCGCCGGAGGGCGCCGCGGTGCTCGACCCCGAGGGCACCGTCCTGGTCACCGGCGCGAGCGGCACGCTCGGCGGTCAGGTCGCCGCGCACCTGGTCACGGCCCACGGCGTACGCCGCCTGCTCCTCGTCAGCCGCCGCGGGCAGGACGCTCCCGGCGCGGCGGAGCTGCGCGCCGAACTCACCGGCCTGGGCGCCGAGGTGACCTTCGCCGCCTGCGACGTCGCCGACGCGGACGCCGTCGCCGAGACGCTGGGCGGGATCCCGTCGGGGCACCCGCTCACCGCCGTGGTGCACGCGGCAGGCGTGCTGGAGGACGCGACCGTGGGCGAGCTGACGCCCGCCCAGCTCGACGCCGTGCTGCGGCCGAAGGTGGACGGCGCCTGGCACCTGCACCGGCTCACCGCGGACCTGCCGCAGGTGGCGTTCGTGCTGTTCTCGTCGTTCGCGTCGGTGGTCGGCACCCCCGGCCAGGCCAACTACGCCGCCGCGAACAGCTTCCTGGACGCGCTCGCCCAGCACCGCCGCGCCCGCGGGCTGCCCGCCGTCAGCCTCGCCTGGGGCCTGTGGGAGCAGGGCGGCATGGGCGAGAGCCTGGACCGGGCCGCCCGGGCGCGCATCGCCCGCGCCGGCGTACGCGCCATGCCCGCGGGCCTGCGCCTCGCGCTGCCCGGCGCCGCGCTGGGCAGTCCCGTGGCGCTGGCCGCCCCCGTGGTCCTCGACCGTCCGGCGCTGCGCGCGCAGTCCCGCGCCGGGACGCTGCCCGCCGTACTCCGCGCGCAGGCACCGGCACCCGCCGCCCCCGCCGAGGACACCGCCGCGGCCCCGGCCGGCGCCGACCCGCTCTCCGGGCTCGCCGCGCTCGGCCGCGCCGAGCAGGACCGCACGCTGCTGGCGCTCGTACGCAGCACCGCCGCGCTCGCGCTCGGCCTGCCCGAGGGCGAGCCGGTGAGCCCCGGGCAGACCTTCCGCGACCTCGGCTTCGACTCGCTCACCGCGGTAGAGATGCGCAACCGGCTCAGCGCCGCCACCGGTCGCCGGCTGCCCGCCACCGCCGTCTTCGACCACCCCACGCCCCAGGCGCTCGCCGACCACTTGCGCGCGGAGCTGCTGGAGTCCGCCGGGGCCGCCGCCCCGGCCGTGCCGGCGGCCGTCCCCCGCGCGGCCGACGACGACGATCCGATCGCCGTCGTGGCCATGTCCTGCCGCTACCCCGGCGGCGTGGACTCCCCCGCCGACCTGTGGAACATGCTCAGCCGCGGCGCCGAGGGCACCAGCACGTTCCCCGAGAACCGCGGCTGGGACATCGACGCGCTCTTCGACCCGAGCGGGGAGCGCCCCGGCACCACGTACACGCGCTCCGGCTCCTTCCTGCACGACGCCGACCGGTTCGACGCCGAGTTCTTCGGGATCTCACCGCGCGAGGCGGCCTCGATGGACCCGCAGCAGCGGCTGCTGCTGGAGCTGTGCTGGGAGGCCGTCGAGGGCGCCGGCATCCCCGCCGACCACCTGCGCGGCTCCTCGACCGGCGTGTTCGCGGGGATCATGTACAGCGACTACGGCGGCCGGCTGCTGCTGCGCACCCCGGCGGAGTACGAGGGGTACGTCGGCAACGGCAGCGCGCCGAGCGTGGCGTCGGGGCGGATCGCGTTCACCTTCGGCTTCGAGGGGCCCGCGCTGACCGTCGACACGGCCTGCTCGTCGTCGCTGGTCGCGCTGCACCTCGCGGCGCAGTCCCTCCGCAACGGCGAGTGCACGCTGGCACTGGCCGGCGGCGCGACCGTGATGTCGACGCCGGCGGTCTTCGTGGAGTTCTCGCGGCAGCGCGGCCTCGCCCCCGACGGCCGCTGCAAGTCGTTCTCGGACTCCGCCGACGGTACGGGCTGGGGCGAGGGCGCCGGCGTGCTGCTGCTGGAGCGGCTGTCGGACGCCGAGCGCAACGGGCACGAGGTGCTCGCGGTGCTCCGCGGCTCCGCCGTCAATCAGGACGGCGCCTCCAACGGCCTCACCGCGCCCAACGGCCCCGCGCAGCAGCGGGTCATCCGGCAGGCCCTGGCCAACGCCCGGTTGACCGGCGCCGAGGTGGACGCCGTCGAGGCGCACGGCACCGGCACGACGCTCGGCGACCCGATCGAGGCGCAGGCACTGCTGGCCACCTACGGGCGCGAACACTCGGCGGAGCGCCCGCTGTGGCTGGGCTCCGTGAAGTCGAACCTGGGCCACACGCAGGCCGCGGCCGGTGTCGCCGGGGTCATCAAGATGATCCAGGCGATGAGGCACGGGACGCTGCCCCGCACGCTGCACGTCGACGAGCCGTCGCAGCACGTCGAGTGGGACGAGGGGGTCGTCTCGCTGCTGACCGAGCAGCGGGACTGGCCGTCCGCCGGGGCCGCCCGGCCGCGGCGGGCGGCCGTGTCCGCGTTCGGGATCAGCGGGACGAACGCGCACGTCATCCTGGAGGAGGCGCCGGCCGTTGCGCAGGAGGCGGCGGACGAGGCGCCGCGGCCGTCCAGCACCCCGCTGCCCTGGCTGGTCTCCGGCGCAACGCCGGAGGGCCTGAGCGCCCAGGCCGCCCGGCTGGCCGAGCGGGTCCAGGCGCGGCCGGAGCTGAGCGCGCCGGACGTGGCGTGGTCACTGGCCTCCCGGCGCACCGCCCTGCCGTACCGAGCCGCCGTCCTCGGCCGCGACCGTGCGGAACTCCTCGACGGCCTGCGCGCGGTGGCCGAGAACCGGACCGCGCCCGGCGTGATCCGTACCCGGAGCGAGCCGAAGCCCGGCGGCCTGGTGTTCATGTACTCGGGCCAGGGCAGCCAACGCCCCGGCATGGGCCGCGAACTGTACGGCGTGCTGCCCGAGTTCACCGAGGCGCTGGACGAGGTCTGCGCGGCGCTCGACGCGCACCTCGACCTCCCCGTACGCGACGTGATGTTCGCCGACGCGGCCGACGACGGGTCCGCGCTGCTCCATCAGACCCTCTACACCCAGACCGGCCTGTTCGCCCTGCACACGGCGCTCACCCGCCAGCTGCAGGCGTGGAGCGTGCAGCCCGATCACCTGATCGGCCACTCCATCGGCGAGGTGACCGCCGCGCACGTCGCCGGCGTGCTGTCCCTGACCGACGCGGCCCGGCTCGTCACGGCCCGCGCGCGGCTGATGAACGAACTCCCCCACGGCACAGGTGGCATGCTCGCCGCCCAGGCCGGGCCGGAGGCCCTGGCCGAGCACCTGGAGCGGCACAGGCGGGCGGAGATCGCCGCGTACAACTCCCCCGCGGCGACGGTGCTCGCCGGGCCGGTGGACGCCCTGGCCGCGCTCGCCGAGGAGTTGGGCGCGGCCGGGATCCGCACCCGCGGGCTGCAGGTGAGCCACGCCTTCCACTCCGCCCAGATGGACCCCGTGCTGGCCGAGTTCACGAACACCGCGGCCCAGCTCACGTACCGTGCGCCCGAGCTTCCGGTGGTGTCGAACCTCACCGGTGCCGCGGCCGCGGCCGAGCAGCTGACCGACGCCGCGTACTGGGCCGAACACGTCCGCCGCCCGGTCCGCTTCCACCAGGGGGTGGCGCACCTCGCCGACGAGGGCGCCACGGCCTTCCTGGAGATCGGCCCCGGCGCCACCCTGACCGCCCTGACCCGGGCGATCCTGCCGACCGAGGACGCCGCCGCGGTGGTCCCGGCGCTGCGCCCGGCCCGCAGGGCCAAGGACGGCGAGGCGCCGGCGACGGCCCCGGCCGACGAGCCCACCGCGCTGCTGCACGCCATGGGCGAGCTGCACGCGCACGGCGCCGGCCCGCGGTGGACGGACGTGCTGCCCCGCGGGCACACGGTCGAGCTGCCCACATACGCCTTCCAGCGCCGCCGCTACTGGATCGACCCGGCCGAGCCCGCCGCCACGGCCCCGGCGGAGTCCGGCCTGCACTACCGCACGTCCTGGGCGCGTCTGCCCCGGGGCGGCGCCTCCGCGCTGGACGGCGTCTGGCTGCTCGCGGTGCCGTCCGACGGACGGGCCGGCGGGTGGACGGAGTTCTGCGCCGCCGCGCTCGCGGACGCCGGGGCGCAGGTCGCCACCGTCGAGATCGCCGCGGGCGCGGAGCGTGCGGCGCTCGCCGAGCAGCTCACCCGCCGGAGCGCGGAGGCCGGGCAGCCGCGGGGGATCCTGTCGCTGCTGGCCGTACGCGCCGACACCCCCGGCACGGCCGGCGCCGCGGACCCGGCCGCCCCCGACGACGTACCGGAGGAGCTGACCGCGACCGTCCTCCTCACCCAGGCGCTCGGCGACGCAGGCGTGACCGCTCCGCTGTGGGCCGCCACCCGCCAGGCCGTGTCCGTGGGCGACGAGGATCCGCTCCAGAACCCCGAATCCGCCCTGGTGTGGGGCTTCGGCCGGGCGGCGGCGCTCGAAGAGCCGGCGCGCTGGGGCGGGCTGATCGACCTGCCGAGCACGCCCGCCGACCTCGGCGCGCGCGAGCGCGCGGAGCTGACCGGGCTGCTCGCCGCCACACCGGACGGCCCCGGCGGCGCATCGGCGGAGGACCAGATCGCGCTACGGGCCGACGGGCCGCGGGCGCGGCGGCTCCGGCGTACGACGCCCGCCCGCAGGTCCGACGCGACGTGGCCGCCCCGCGGCACCGTCCTCGTCGCCGGCGGCGTCGGCGGCGTCGCCCCCCACGCCGCCCGCTGGCTGGCCGCGAACGGCGCCGAGCACCTGCTCCTCGTCAGCCGCCGCGGCCCGGCGGCGCCCGCCGCCGACGAGCTGCGCGCCGAGCTGACGGCGGCCGGCGCCGCCGTGACGATCGCCGCCTGCGACGTCACCGACCGGGCGGCCCTCGCCGCGCTGCTGGCCGACGTACCCGAGGAGACCCCGCTGACCGCCGTGCTGCACGCGGCGGGCGTCAGCGTGGACCGCGAGCTGGCGGACCTGGACGCCAAGCACTTCGCCGAGGTCCTCGGCCCCAAGTCCCTCGCCGCCCGCCACCTGCACGAGCTGACGCAGGACGCGGACGGCCGCAGCCGGCTCAGCGCCTTCGTGCTGTTCTCGTCGACCGCCGGCGTGTGGGGCAGCGGAGCGCAGGGCGCCTACGCCGCGGGCAACGCCTACCTCGACGCGCTCGCCGAGCACCGCCGCGCCCGCGGCCTCCCCGCCACCGCGGTGGCCTGGGGCGCGTGGCGCGGCGAGGGCATGGCGGGAGCCGAGGAGAACGCCCGGCGCCTCCTGCGCCGCGGCATCCGCGGTCTCGACCCGGACGCCGCGGTGGCGGCCCTGGCCGAGGCCGTACGGGGAGACGAGGCTCCGGTGACGATCGCCGACATCGACTGGTCGGCCTTCACCCTCGCGTTCACGTCGCGCCGCCACAGCCCGCTGCTGGACGAACTGCCGGAAGCGCGCGCGGCCACGGGTGCGCGGGAGGCGGAGGAGCCGGCGGCCGCGGGCGCCGACGCCGCCGCAGAGCTGCGGTCGCTGCTGGCGGGCCGTACGCGCGAAGAGCAGGAGCGCGAGTTGCTGGACCTGGTGCGTACCGAGGTCGCGGGCGTGCTCGGGCACGCGTCGGCCGACAGCGTACGGCCCGGGAAGCCCTTCAACGACCTGGGCTTCGACTCGCTCACCGCCGTCGAGCTGCGCAACCGCGTCAACGCCCGGACCGGGCTGCGGCTGCCGACGACCGTCATCTTCGACTACCCGTCGCCGGACGCCCTCGCCGGCTGCCTCCGCGACGAACTCGGCGGCCCCGACGCCGCCGGCCAGTCGCTGCTCGCCGACCTGGCGCGGCTCGACGGGGCGCTGGACGCGGCGCTCGCGGACGAGGAGGTGCGGCTGCGGGCCGGAGAACGGCTGCGGACGATGCTCCAGCGGCTCGACGGATCCGCGTCGGGCGCGTCGTACGGGGCGGACAACGGCCACGCGGCGGGCGGTGGCCACCACGGCGGCGACGCCGACGGCGGCGAGCCGGACAGCGATCTGGAGTCCGCGTCCGTCGACGACCTTCTCGACATCATCCAGACGGAGTTCGGCAAGTCATGACGCTCCCCGCCTCCACTCCCCCGCCCATGAACCACCCGGTACCGCCCCGCGCCTCGACAAGGAGCCTGCGCTGATGAAGAACGAGCAGAAGGTTCTGGACAACCTGAAGTGGGTGACCGCGGAACTCCGCCAGGCCCGCCGGCGCCTCAGCGAGGTCGAGTCGAAGTCCGCGGAGCCCATCGCCGTCGTCTCCATGGCCTGCCGCTACCCCGGTGGCGTGGCCTCGCCGGAGGACCTGTGGCGGATGGTGGCCGAGGGCCGCGACGGGGTCGTGGAGCTGCCGGGCGACCGCGGCTGGGCGGAGGACCTGTACGACCCGGACCCGGCGGCGAGCGGCAAGAGCTACACGCGGATGGGCGCCTTCCTGGAGGGGGCCGACCAGTTCGACGCGGAGCTGTTCGGCATCTCGCCGCGTGAGGCGCTGGCCATGGACCCGCAGCAGCGGCTGCTGCTGGAGACGGCCTGGGAGACGTTCGAGCGGGCGGGCCTGGACCCGGCCGGGGTGAAGGGCGACCGGACGGGCGTCTTCGCCGGGCTCAACTCCCAGGACTACCTGCTGCGCCTCTACCGCGCCACCGGCGACCTGGAAGGCTACGCCGCAACCGGCAGCGCCGGCAGCGTGGCGTCCGGCCGGGTGGCGTACACCTTCGGCCTTGAGGGCCCGGCGGTGACGGTGGACACGGCGTGCTCGTCGTCGCTGGTCGCGCTGCACCTGGCGATCCAGGCGCTGCGGAACAGCGAGTGCGACAGCGCGCTGGCGGGCGGCGCCACGATCATGACCAGCCCGTCCGCCTTCACGGTCTTCTCCCGCCAGCGCGGCCTGGCCGCCGACGGCCGCTGCAAGGCGTTCGCCGACGCGGCGGACGGCACGGCCTGGGGCGAGGGCGTCGGCCTGGTGCTGCTGGAGCGGCTGTCGGACGCCCGGCGCAACGGGCACCAGGTGCTGGCGGTGGTGCGGGGCTCGGCAATCAACCAGGACGGCGCCTCGAACGGTCTCACGGCGCCGAACGGCCCGTCGCAGCGCCGCGTCATCGAGCAGGCCCTGGCCAACGCCCGGTTGACCGGCGCCGAGGTGGACGCCGTCGAGGCGCACGGCACGGGTACGACGCTGGGCGACCCGATCGAGGCGCAGGCGCTGCTGGCCACGTACGGGCGCGAGCACTCGGCGGAACGGCCGCTGTGGCTGGGATCGGTGAAGTCGAACGTCGGGCACACGCAGGCCGCGGCCGGTGTGGCGGGTGTCATCAAGATGGTCGAGGCCATGCGGCACGGGGTGCTGCCCCCGACGCTCCACGTGGACAGGCCGACCAGCCACGTGGACTGGGAGTCGGGCGCGGTCGCGCTGCTGACGGAGACGCAGGAGTGGCCGGAGGCGGGCCGGCCGCGGCGTGCGGCGGTGTCGTCGTTCGGCATGAGCGGCACGAACGCGCACCTGATCCTGGAAGCCGCGCCGGCTGCGGCACAGGACGAGGCGGAGACGGGCGACGGAGAGACGTCGCCGGAGGCGGTGGCGGACACGGAGGCGGCCGAGGCCGGACCGTCTCTGCCGGTGCCGGTGGTGGTTTCGGCGCGTTCGGCGGCGGCGTTGGCGCAGTCGGCGGAGCGGCTGGCGGCGTACGTCGAGGAGCACCCGCAGGTCGGGGTGGGTGCGCTTGCGGCGCGGTTGTGGTCCGGGCGGGCGAAGATGGAACACCGCGCGGGCATCGTCACCGCCGACCGCGAGGAGCTGCGCGAGGCGCTGACCGCGCTGGCCACCGGAGCCGCCCACCCGGCGCTCGTGACCGGCCCGGGGCCGGTGGCGGCGGGCAAGACCGCGTTCGTCTTCCCCGGCCAGGGCTCGC